>CAUWEA010000035.1:0-24542 GCA_963557735.1 uncultured Faecalimonas sp.
GCCGTACTTTCCGTGGAAGAGAAACCGGAGCGTTTCCATGCAAGTCTCAACGCCAAAAGCCGGATCTATCTGTACCGCATCGCCATCGCGGAAGTCCCAAGCGTGTTCGACCGCAAGTATACTTACCATTCTTTCAGAAAGCCGGACACAGAGCGGATGCGTCAGGCAGCGCTTCTCCTTGCAGGAAAACATGACTTCAAGAAATTTTCGGCGGTAAAGAAAAGCAAATCTACCGAGAAGGAAATTCTGAACATCGACATTTACGAAGATCTGGAGGAAATCCAAATCACACTGGAGGCAACAGATTTTCTCCACAACATGCCCCGCATGATTCTCTCCACACTGCTTGACATCGGACTTGGAATCCGCCGCAAGGAAGAGATTGACGAGATTTTCTCCCCTGCTTCTGATGTCATGGCAAGCGCACCTTGCGACCCAAAAGGACTTTACCTGCAGGAAGTTGTCTATGACCGTTAAGTATTGCATTATGAAAAAAGGAGGTTCTATATTTTATGAAATTATTGCCAATCGGAACATCAAATTTAAAAACACCTTACATCGGCATGGGAACATGGGCGATCGGCGGAGGTGTATGGTGGGGTGAAAATGACGATGCCCTCTCCATCCGCACCGTCCACGAAGCATTGGATCATGGAATCACATGGATCGACACTGCTCCGGTATACGGAGTCGGGCACAGCGAAGAAGTTGTCGGGAAAGCATTGAAGGACAGACGTAAAGATGCGATTCTCTCCACCAAATGCGGCCTGGAATGGAGACACGAGACACCTTGTTTCCATAAGGTCATCGAAGGGAAACATATTTACCGGGATCTGTCTGCCAAAAGTATCCGTCAGGACGTGGATGAAAGTCTGAGACGTCTTCAGACCGATTACATTGACCTTCTGTATACCCACTGGCAGACACCGGATCTTTCTCTTTTCCCGCTCGAAGAGACGATGGACACTCTGATGGCATTGAAAAAAGAAGGAAAAATCCGCGCGATCGGAGCCTCCAATGTCACACCGGAACAGATAGAACTTTATTGTCAATACGGACAGCTGGATGTGATCCAGGAAAAATACAGTCTGCTCGATCAGCGGATCCGCACAGATCTTCTCCCGACCTGCCAGAAACACCAGGTATCCATCCAGGCATACTCGCCGTTGGAGCAGGGGCTTCTGACCGGGAAGGTGACAATGGATACCGTACTCTCTGATACAGATGTCCGCAACAATAATCGTTTCTGGAAGAGTGACCGCCGCAAGGAAGTCCTTTCCATGCTAGATTCCTGGAAGCCAATGCTGGAAAAGTACAACTGCTCTTACAGCAGCCTTGTCATTGCCCTGACCGCGGCTACGATTCCGGACCTTCACATTCTCTGCGGAGCCAGAAAGCCGGAGCAGCTGATCGATAATGCAAGCGCGCTCTCTTTAAAACTGGATACCGAGGATATGAAACAGATGCTTGCCTCTGTCCCTCAATGCAACTGATTTCCATTTGCTCCGGAACATTTTTAAGTACTTTATCAACTTATCATCGTTAAATTCTTGTTCCAAAAAAGTCTGTCAAAAAATGGTTTCCCATTTTAAGACAGACTTTTTTATTTTTTCTCTATGCCTCGTCCTGCAAATATTCCAGCAGGTTGTGATACTGCTTTTTCATGTAATTGTAACCGTGATTATAAAAATCTGTCAACGTATCTGCATTCCGCTCCAGCCTGGACACAGTCTTCATCTGCGGTCTGAGTACGAAAATCTTCCCTTCCTCTTCCAGCTTTTCGATCTTCTCCATTGTGCGGTTATAGACAATACTGCGTCTTGCGATCGTGCGGATCAGATTTGGATAAGTCTTGTAGGATGAACGGTAAATCTTCATCACCCCTTTTGACGGCAGCTTCTTGCGGTATCCCGGATTTCTTGTCAGGATCACAACGATCTTGTCATTTCCAATCTCAAGCGCCCGTTCGATTGGGACAGAATCTGCAAGTCCGCCATCCAGATACGGTGTCCCATCAATATTCACGATCGGTGAAAACAATGGGAGACTGCTGGAAGCCCGGCAGACCTTCATCAGCCGTTTCGGATCTGAATCTTCTGTCATGTACTCTGCCTTTCCTGTCACACAGTTTGTTGTGACCATCTCACATACGATATCTGACTGAAAATATGTGTCAAAATCAAATGGATAGACTTCGTTTGGAAATTTGTCAAAGATCATATCCATGTCGATCAGACTTCTCTCCCGGACAAATTTCCTGAGGTTGATGTAATCATACTCTTTCTCTGTATGGATCATACAGTCTCTTGTCCTGCCGATCTGTTTTGATACATAGTCCAGTCCGTTGCAGGCTCCTGCTGATACCCCTATAACGTGTGACATATATAACTTCTGTTCCATCAGAAAGTCCAGTGCACCTGAGGTAAATACTCCTCTTGTTGCACCACCCTCTAAAACCAGTGTTGCTTTTTCCATACGCATTCCTCGCTTTGCTTTTTTTAAATTATATACCCTTTCGCTTCTCTTTCAAACAAAATTTTTCTTAATTTTCTCCAAAGATCTGCTTTGCCTTGCCATTTTTATCTTCTCATGGTAAGATAAGGCTTGGAAATATCCGTAAACAAGCCAGTTTCCGCAGAGGAACCTAAGCTGCTGATTTCTGGCAGAAAATAAATGAAACAGACAAAGGAGATTTATCAGATGATTAGTGCAAATAATATTACATTACGTCTTGGCAAAAAAGCGCTGTTTGAAGATGTCAACATCAAATTCACAGCCGGCAACTGCTACGGTATGATCGGTGCAAACGGTGCAGGAAAGTCTACGTTCTTAAAGATTCTTTCCGGTCAGTTAGAGCCGACAAAGGGAGAAGTCGTTATCACTCCGGGAGAACGTCTCTCTTTCCTCCAGCAGGATCACTTTAAGTACGATGAATTTCTCGTACTGGATACCGTTATCATGGGAAATGCCAGACTCTATGAGATCATGAAAGAAAAAGAAGTCCTCTACGCAAAAGAAGACTTCACAGACGAAGACGGAATCAAAGCAAGTGAGTTAGAAGGAGAATTTGCTACCATGAATGGATGGGAAGCAGAGTCTGACGCTGCTACTCTCTTAAACGGTCTCGGAATCGATACAGATCTTCATTACAAATACATGAGAGATCTGAAAGGTTCTGAAAAAGTCAAGGTGCTTCTCGCACAGGCGCTTTTCGGTAACCCGGACATCCTTCTTCTCGACGAGCCTACCAACCACTTAGACCTCGATGCGATCGCATGGCTTGAAGAATTTTTGATCAATTTCGACAACACAGTTATCGTCGTGTCACATGACCGTTACTTCTTAAATAAAGTCTGTACACAGATTGCAGATATCGACTACGGAAAGATCCAGCTCTATGCCGGAAACTATGATTTCTGGTATGAGTCAAGCCAGCTGCTCATCCGTCAGATGAAGGAAGCCAATAAGAAAAAAGAAGAAAAGATCAAAGAGCTGCAGGAATTTATTTCCCGGTTCAGCGCCAACGCTTCCAAATCAAAGCAGGCGACATCCCGTAAGAAAGCACTTGAAAAGATCCAGCTTGATGACATCCGTCCATCCAGCCGTAAATACCCTTACATCGACTTCCGTCCGAACCGTGAGATCGGAAACGAAGTACTTACGGTAGAAAATCTTTCCAAGACGATCGACGGCGTGAAGATTTTAGACAGTCTCTCTTTCACGATTACACGCGAAGAGAAAGTTGCTTTTGTCGGCGGAAACGAGCTGGCAAAAACTGTGCTCTTTAAGATCCTTACCGGAGAGATGGAGCCAGATGAAGGAACTTACAAATGGGGAGTTACTACTTCTCAGGCATATTTCCCGAAAGACAGCACAAAGGAATTTGACAATGATTACACGATCGTAGACTGGCTGACACAGTATTCCGAGAATAAAGATGCGACTTATGTCCGTGGATTCCTTGGACGTATGCTCTTTGCAGGAGAAGACGGTGTGAAAAAAGTCCGCGTACTCTCCGGTGGAGAAAAAGTTCGCTGTCTGTTGTCAAAGATGATGATCTCCGGTGCAAACATCCTGATCTTAGACGAACCTACCGACCATCTTGACATGGAATCGATCACTGCTTTAAACAACGGCCTGATCAAATTCCCGGGCGTTCTCTTATTTGCCTCCCGTGACCATCAGATCGTACAGACAACAGCAAACCGTATCATGGAAATTGTCCCAGGCGGAAAGCTGATCGACAAGATCACAACTTATGATGAGTATCTGGAAAGCGATGAGATGGCAAGAAAACGTCAGACTTACAGCATGGATGCCGCAGAGGAAGATAATTAATCAATAAGAAAACAAGAACTGACAGAATATAAAAATCCCGCAGAGTTCAAATCATCATCTGAACTCTGCGGGATTTATCATTTCCTGAAAGATTCCCTTCAAAATCCCATTGGAAGAAAGCTGCTCTTCGCGTGCGCCCACATAGCGCACGCGAATAACATCAGCTGCTATATCTTATTCTTCTACATATGCGTCAAGGATGAATCCCCACCAGTTATCATATGCACGAGGAACAAAGTTTTTGAATTTTGGATTGTAGAACCAGTACTGTGTTCCGGTTGTAAGAACAACACCTGGCATCTCTTTATTGATTTCCTTCTGGAATTCAACAAATTTCTCCTGATAGGTCTCTGTGTCTCCCGGTGTCACTTTCATCATTTCCTGCGTGATTGATTTTAATTCTGGATCACTGATTCGATAGTAGTTCCAAAGTCCCATACGCTCCGGAGCATCATCGAAGAAATACCACCATGCACTCTGCTCAGGAAGTACACGTCCCATTGAGAATACATTGTAAGTAGCATCCACGCCTTCACGGTTTGCATGATTTACTAATTGCGAGAAGTCCATCTTTGTTCCTTCGAACTTCATGCCGATCTTCTCTGCTTCCGGTGGGATAACCGTATTATAAAGATTTGTCGCATCCCCTTCTGTGTATCCCCATTTCAGTTCAAGCGGCATCAGCTCTCCGTTGACTTCTTTGTAGCGGACTTTATCTGTACCTTCCACAAATTCGCCGCCGCTCTCATTTAATGTCCATCCGCCGTCGATCAGTTCCTGCTTTGCCTTGTCAATGTCATATGTATAATGTGTCAGTTCGCTTTCTAACTGATCTTTTGTCGCCTGGTAATCTCCCATCGCTTCCGTTGCCACACAGTCTACAACGTTCGCATACCCACCGCTGAGCTGCTTGTTCATCTCATCACGGTCAAGGATGTAGGCAAATGCACGGCGCACTTCCGGGAACTGAGATGCTCCAAAGTCACATGCAAACATAAATTCGCTGACACTGTCAAGCGGTACGATTCCATAGTTTGCTTTCAGGGAACCATCTTCGATCTTTGTCAGAGTCGAATCGATCGTCTCTCCTTTTGATGTATTAAAGAAGTCAACCGTTCCTTTCTCAAACTCATCTCTCCATGTTTCCACTGCAACCGGCTTTGAAATGATCGTCTGCACATGTGGCTTCGTTCCATCGATTGTTCCAAGAAATTCTTCATTGATCTCAATCTCAACCGTCTCGGTACCAAGATCTACTTTTTTCAGCTGATATGGTCCGCAGACAACCGGTCTCTTGTAACGGAATCCGGTTTCCGGATCGAGCAATGTTTTTCTCAATACTTCTGTTGTATATTTGTCATTGAAATAACATCCGTTTCCGTCATCGAGGATATCAGTCTCCGGTGCGATCGCTGCCATCGGTTCCGGTGTAAATCCGATATCGATCAGCTCATAATAGTTTGGAAGATTCTCTGCGGCAACCGTCAGTGAAAATTCATATTCTCCAAGAAGACGAAGTCCGGTAAATTCCTTTTTTGCTCCATCTCGGAAATCATCGAATCCGACCATTGTGCTTCCTCCGGTCGCATCTCCCTCACATTCTGCGAACTGTTTAGAAGAACGCATCATGATTCCAAAAAGATAATCCTTTGCGGTAATTTTAGATCCATCGTTCCATTTCAGATTGTCATTAATCTCTATCGTATAAGTCTTGGATCCATCTTCATTTTCTTTCTCTTCATGTGATTTTACAACTACCGGGTTCCAGTCCTGCACACGGTCTCTTTTCAGCTCTGTCAGTCCATAACCATTCATCAGTCGGATAAATCCGGTATTCGTAGCATTTGCAGACCATCCGTCCATCATATCCGGGGATAAAGAACCAGGTGTGATCTGTACCACAAATTTTCCGCCCACCGGCGCATCTTCCGGCGGTGCCTGCGGATCTGCCGTCTGTTCTACTCCAACTTCCTCGTCAGCAGCGCTTTCCTTGCTGTCTTCCTTTCCGGAAGAAGAATTACTGCTGACTCCGCCTCCTCCGCAGGCTGTCAGTGACATTGCCATCGTTCCTGCAAGCAGGCATGCAACTACTTTCTTTTTCATGATGATTCCTCCCTTGTCTCGTTTTATATTTTATAAAACTGTACCATATTTTTATAATTTTTGCAATATAATATTATTTTTTATCTATATAATATTTTTTATTTTATTTTCTATTTATTATCAGTATATTATTTTTACTATATCCATATATACAAAAATATCGGTGCATTCCATTGATTCCTGCACCGATATTTTTTATCTTTTCTTATTTATTCAGTTCTTTTTTCTGCTCTGCTGCAAATTATTCTTCAATATATGCATCCAGAACAAATCCCCACCAGTTGTCATATGCACGTGGAACGAAATTCTTTAATTTCGGATTATAGAACCAATAATCAGTTCCCGTTGCAAGAACAACACCCGGCATTTCTTTGTTGATCTCTTTCTCAAAGTCAACAAACAGTTTACGGAATGTTTCGGTATCTCCCGGCTCAACTTCTTTCATCTGCGCAGTAATTCCCTTTAATTCCGGATCACTTACACGATAGTAATTCCAAAGTCCCATACGTTCCGGCGCATCATCAAAGAAGTACCACCACGAACTCAGCTCCGGCAATACCACTCCACAGGTAAATACATGGTATGTAGGCTCTACGCCTTCACGGTTCAGATGATTGATCATCTGGTTGAAATCCATTTTTGTTCCTTCAAGCTTCATACCAATCTTCTCAGCTTCCGGTGGGATCACAGTGTTGTAGAGATTTGTATCTTCTGCCTCTCTGTATGCCCATTTGATGATCAGAGGCATCAGTTCTCCGTCCACCTCTTTATAACGGATCTTATCGGTTCCTTCTACAAATTCGCCGCCGCTCTCATTTAATGTCCATCCGCCATCGATCAGTTCTTGTTTTGCCTTATCGATATCGTATGTATAGTGTGTCAATGAACCTTCCAGTTCATCCTTTGTTTCCTGATAATCTTCCATCGCCTCGGTTGCCAGGCAGTCTACGACTGTTGAATATCCGCCGGTAAGCTGCTTATTCAGTTCATCACGATCCAGAATATAGGCAAATGCACGGCGCACTTCCGGGAACTGAGATGGTCCAAAATCACATGCAAAACGGAATTCATTTACCTGATCCTGCGGTACCACTCCATAGTTCGCCTTGATCGATCCGTCTTCTACTTTCGTCAGCGTTGAGTCGATCGTCTCTCCTTTGTTTGTCTTATAGAAGTCGACTGTTCCCTTCTCAAATTCATCTCTCCATGTCTCAGTTGCGACCGGCTTTGAGATGATCGTCTGGATATGCGGCTTTGTTCCGTCATAAGTTCCCAAATATTCTTTATTAATCTCTAACTCAACAGTCTCTGTACCGATATCTACTTTCTTTAACTGATAAGGTCCGCAGACAACCGGTCTCTTATAACGGAATCCGGTTTCCGGATCAAGTAATGTTTTTCTCAGAGTATCTGTTGTGAATTTATCATTGAAATAACATCCGTTTCCATCATCTAAAATATCTGTTCCAGGTGCGATCGCTGCCATCGGCTCCGGACCAAATCCAATATTTCCAAGTACATAGTAATTCGGAAGGTTTTCCGCTGCAACCGTCATAGAAAACTTATAATCTCCGAGCAGTTTCAATCCGGTAAACTCTTTCTTCTTTCCTTCCCGGAAATCACTATATCCTTCCAGTTCAACGCCTCCAGTTGCATCACCTTCACACTCTGCAAACTGCTGTGAAGAACGGTACATAATGGCAAACAGATAGTCCTTCGCCGTAATCTTGGATCCGTCATTCCACTTCAGGTTGTCATTGATCTCAACTGTAAATGTCATAGAGCCATCTTCATTTTCTGTCTGTTCATGTGATTTTACGACAACCGGATCCCACTCGATCACACGGTCTCTTGTCAATGCAGTCAGTCCATAACCATCCATCAGCGTGATAAATCCAGTATTACTTGCATTTGCCGACCAGCCAGTCATCATATCCGGAGATAAAGATCCCGGTGCGATCTGTACAACAAACTGGCCTCCTACCGGCGCATCTTCCGGCGGCGCCTGCGGTGTCGCTGTCTGTTCTACACCAACCTCGCTGTCTGCGCTGCTCTCTTCTTTACTGTCCTCTTTTCCAGTGGAAGAATTACTGCTGACTCCGCCTCCTCCACATGCTGTAAGTGACATCGCCATTGTGCCCGCCAGCAGACATGCAACTACTTTTTTCTTCATGTTCTCATCCTTCTTTCATTCGATTTTGAATATCATGGTTGCAATTTATCACACTTATCTGATTTTTGCAATATGCTTTTCTTTTTTCATTTTATTTTTATATTTTTTGTACATTTAGCACAAAACAGTTGCCCCTTACTTACTGATGCGCTTATAATTATCCATGATTTTGAATATTTCTATCAACTATTCTAACAGTATTTTCTATCATCTCCTACATCTGTCCCATATCGCACACATATGTTTTTGCCGGAAAGATTTTCTCGCTTTTTCCCTCTGCATTTCTTTTGTAGACAAATAAAAAACTGCACAAAAAAGAAAGAAAACTACTTTCAAACAGAAAAATAGTTTCTTTCTTTTCTTATTTATATAGGTTTTCACTTTTCTGGACTGATGTTGATATCAGTTGCTCCTGCTTTTCTATGCCTGTCTTTCAACCGCATTCTCCGCCTGCCTCATATCACTATATCCGTATAATCTGACTGTGCGGGCAATGATTTCTTCCACCATATTTTTACCGTTTCCCGCATATGCTGCCACAAGCTGCCCGTAGCGAACCAGTGTCTCCATAGAATACGTCTTTAATTCACCCCTCAGATATGTTTCAAAGGAGATATCTTCTGCTGTGTCTTCCGCCGTATGAACGATCCGCGCCTGCCCGGACAACTGTGGATACGCTCCTGCCATTTCTTCCCTCCAGCTTACCTGGATAGAAATAATTCCTTCGATCAGCTTTTCTTTTTCCTCAGAAATTTTTGGAAGATTTTCTGCAATCTTTCTGTACTCTTCCGGCACTGTAGATTCCATCATATATGCATATTTTTCCATGATCAGATTTCTTCCAACACTTTTCCCGTCAAGAAGATCCCTCTCATAGGAGCAGAGCAGCTCCTTTTCCCACAAGGAAAACTGGCTTTTTCTCATAATATAGAAAGTTTCCCAGTCATCCTGGCAGCCGGCTCTGCCACCGGTATTTCTCACATTTTGGAACATTTCCCATTCTAATTGGATAACCGACTCTATGATCTTTGTATTTTCTCTTTTCATTCGTTCTCCTGCCTTTAAAATTCTGTCTGTATGGATTTCCAGGAAATCTTCGTTTCCATATGTCAGCTGCTGTTCCCGGAGCTGTCCCAGGATTATGGCACAAATCTGCTCGATCTGGCACACGACCGGATCGTTCCAGTTGATCTCATTTCTTCCTTCCACTGCTCTGTCATTTTGCCAATAACAAATCTCCGGGCGTTCTTTCGCCAGAACTTCTGTCCGCCTTTGCAGTTCTCTTGCTCCGGATAAACGCTCCATTCCCCGCCATGCCCATTTATAATACGGCATATATGCGCGGTGGAGCAGATATTCGATATGGACTGTTTCCCGCAGAAATTCCCACAGTGCAAAAGAAGCCGCCGTCGTATCGCCCCGTCTCATGCAGCGGGCATAATTATATTGCCCTGCCTGTGCCAGAAGTGCCGCCGCCGTCGCAATCTTTTGCAGCCACAGACTTCCCGGCATCCCGGCAAGCAGCTGCTCCCGGATTTTAGAAAATTTTCCAGAAGGATCGGCAAACACTTCTCCATTAACAGCCATTGCAAGCTGTTCTTCCCTCGCTTCTGCCCATGCCTGAACCGTTTTCTCCATCTTTGCTTTTTCTGGATTTTCCAGTACCGAAAGCAGACTTCTTCCAACAAACTTCTCATAAAATCCGGAAATCGAAAATACGCCGTCTCTCCCGGCTCCCCGCGCAGAAGCATTCCGCCTTTTCTTCCCTTCTATCTCATCTGGGAGGTTCTCATATGCCTGCTGGAGTCTGGCGCCGATGCGATCATAGTCTTCCTGCGTAAGCCACATACAGAATGCTGCCCCATAGTCATGATCTTCCGAAACAGCATCGTCAAACCCGAGACATTCTGACCCTTCCCCGACAAGACCGACAGCAATCCGGTCTTCATATTCCGGGAAATGTCTGTGAATCATCTGTCTGCCAAATTTCTCATAATAAGCCCGTGCCAGTTCGATCCCTTTTTTTCGCTCTTTTTCGTTGCCGGCTTTTACCGCATCTTCCTTCTTTCCCGCTGCATCAAGTTTTTTTCTCGCATGTGCCGCTTTTTCCAGAAGGATTTCTGCCTCTTTGGAAAATCCGGCTGCTTCCAGCACAACTGCACAGTTTTCGCATGTGATCACATAAGCATCATTCTCTCCATAAGTCGCTAAAATTACCTGAAGCGCTTTTGTGTAGCTGTCAACTGCCTCCTCATATCTGCCTGCAAGATAATACCCATGCCCGCATGCAGAAAGCGCAGCTGCATAATGAGGATCCATCCCTCCAGCTTCCTCGTAAAGCTTCAGTGCTTTTTCAAGGCAGTCAAGCCCCTGCTGCATCTGCCCCATTTTAAAATACAGCTCTGACAGATTTGTATAAGTTGCCGCCGTCTCTTCCTTTGCATCCGCTGTCTGTAAAATCACTGCAAGCGCCTTCTGTAAGGCATCGAGCGCCTCTTCATGCGCATGTTCCTTCTCATAGGCCATGCTCATATTGTTGTACAGTCCGGCAAATCTTGCATCCCCGGCAGGCAGACAGTCTGTATAAATCTGTTCGGCCTCCCGATATTTTTCAAGCGCAGCCTGATATGCTCCTGCTGCCCGCAGAGCCGTTGCCGCATTGACCAATGTCGTGCCATGTTCTGCGCTTCCTGCCATCTCTAGCTTTTCAATCTGTTCCAATGCCTGAAATGCAGTCTGCACTGCCTCCTCATTTCTGCTGACACTGCGGTAATATCCAGTCAGCTCATTGAAAAGGAGCAGCACCGCTTTCCCATCGTCTTTCCCGGCCGCTTCCTCCTTTTTAGCCTGCATCAGCGAATCGGTCAGAAACTGCTCCGCTTCCCTAATCTGATTTCCTGCAAACATCCCGTCCAGCTGTCTTAAAATCTCCTGTATCTGCATAGATGCGCTTCCTTTTCTAACGGATTCTGTCCGGGAATCCTACTTTGCGCTGTACCTTACGCAGTGTTTTTGTCGCATAGTAATTTGCCTTTTCTGCATTGCTTTTGATAATTCCATCAATAAACGCTTTATCCTTTTCCAGTCTTGCATATTCATCCTGAAGCGGTTTCAGCACAGAGATCACCGCTTCTCCGACTGCCATCTTAAAATCACCGTATCCTTTTCCGTCAAATTCCTTTACAGTCTCATCCGGAGTTTTTCCCGTACATGCACTGTAAATATCGATCAGATTCTTAACTCCCGGCTGCTCTTCCCGGTATAAGATCTGTGCCTCTGAATCTGTCACTGCACGCTTACATTTGCGCATGATCGTATCCGGATCGTCCATGAGGTAAATGCTTGCATTCGGATTTTCATCAGACTTAGACATCTTCTTCGCCGGATCCTGCAGACTCATGATCTTTGCCCCGACCTTTCCGACATATGGCTCCGGAACGGTAAACACATCTCCATACACACCATTGAAGCGCTGTGCGATATCTCTTGTCAGCTCCAGATGCTGCATCTGGTCAATCCCTACCGGAACAACATCCGCCTGGAACAAAAGGATATCTGCCGCCATCAGCACCGGGTACGTAAACAGTCCTGCATTGATATTGTCCGCATGCTTTGCTGATTTATCCTTGAACTGTGTCATACGGTTTAACTCTCCCATATAGGTATAACAGTTTAAGATCCATGCAAGTTCTGCGTGTCCTGACACATGTGACTGGTAATAGATACAGTTTTTCTCCGGATCCAGCCCTGCCGCAATGTAAAGTGTCAGAAGTGCGCGTGCGCGTTTCCGGAGTGTCGCCGGATCCTGCCTTACTGTAATCGAGTGCATATCTACAACACTGTAAAAACACTCGTATTCATCGCTTAATGTCAGCCAGTTCTTGAGCGCTCCGAGATAGTTTCCAAGTGTCAGATTTCCCGTCGCCTGCATTCCGCTGAATAATACTTTTTTGTCATTGATCATCTTTTTTCCCTCCTAAACAAATAAAACGTCCATAGCCAAAGCTAGGGACGTCGGTATTACGTGGTGCCACCCTGATTCATATGATCCGGCAGTATCCTGATCGTATCTGCCATCCATATAACTCTTGTCTCTGTAACGTGAGAACACGGCGCCACTACTGAAAGACTTCTGTCTCTGTTCATTTTGCATCTTCCAAATCCATTCGCTGTCACTTCCCATACCGGCTTCCACCGCCTCCGGCTCTCTGTGATGTTCCATGTCAGTTACTACTTTTGGTCACTGATTTTATCTGATTTCACTATATGAACTGCTTTAAGTCTAACATCCGCCCTCAGGAAAGTCAAGCAGAGGACTTTTTATTTTCTCCCAAAGTTTTTCTTACCAGTCTTCTACTTCATCGTCATAATATACGATGCCTTCTTCCAGCACAGACGCTGTGCCGTCCTTTACTTCCACAACAGATACTGCACAGTTTTTCTGCACACCACTGTCCCAGAATTGTTCTACTCCAATCCCTTTGATCGTATCCAGCATCGCCCTGAGCATCGCTCCATGCGTAGAGATCAGGATCGTCTTCTCTGCATACTCGCTGTTGCTGCAGAGATCTGTGAGAAAATCTTCTGCTCTGAGAAGCAGCTCTTCAAAACTTTCTCCACCCGCAGGAGCACGGTAACATGCCGGATCATCATAAAAACAGTGAAACTCCGGATCCGGAATATTCATCTTTTCTCCCTTGCAGTAATATCCTTCAAAAATGCCAAACCCCATTTCCTGAAGCCGCATATCTTCCAGAAGAGGAACATCTCTTCCTTCCAGCAAAATCATGGCTGTCTCTTTCGCACGCTTCAGCGGACTTGTGACTGCAAGATCAAATGGGATCTGTTTTAGATGCTCCGCTGTTTTTTCTGCAAGCTGTCTTCCAAATGCATTGAGTGCAATGTCTGATCTTCCCTGAAGTTTTCTCTCTTTGTTCCAGTCTGTCTCCCCATGTCTGATGAAATAAATTTTCATTTGCCCCGCACACCTTCCTCTTCTGTCTTTTTCTATCGTTCTGTTTCATTGTAACACAGATTTTCCGCTCTTGCACAAAAAATCAAAAACGCTTATAATGAATGGAAGAATCAAATACCGGAGGTACTATCATGGAAAAAATCACAAGTTTTACGATCGATCATAATAAACTGATTCCGGGACTTTATGTCTCCCGGAAAGATCATGTGGAAGGTGCAGTCATCACAACCTTTGACATCCGCATGACAAATCCAAACGAGGAACCTGTCATGAATACCGCTGAGATGCATACGATCGAGCATCTGGCAGCTACCTTTCTTCGCAATCATCCAGTCTACAAAGATAAGACGGTCTATTTCGGTCCGATGGGGTGCCGTACCGGATTCTATCTGCTTCTTGCCGGTGACTACGCGTCTTCCGATATCGTAGGGCTGATGCAGGAACTTTTCACATTTATCGCAGAATACTATGATGAAGTTCCCGGTGCAAGTGCGAAAGATTGCGGAAATTATCTGGATATGAATCTTCCAATGGCACGTTTCCTCGCCAGAAAGTATCTGAAAGAAGTACTCACAGATATCCGGGAAGATCAGCTGCATTATCCAGACTAAGATCCCCATAAACAGGCAACAAAACAGACAGCTCCCGGCAGGATTCTATTTTGTTCTTTAAGAACGGAAATGTCTCCTGCACCGGAAGCTGTCTGTTTTTCTCTCTTTTTATTTTTCCTGGGCAGATTCCCACACTTTATATTTTCTCTGTTATGCCATCACAAAATGTTCTCCCTGATATATGTATACGTTGCTTCTTCTCCCTTCTCTGTCAGCATCACCAGAAGCGTCTCCAGAAGTTTCTGCGTCTCCGGATGCATCAGCTTCTCATATCCGCTCCCGCTCTCATAATACTCCAGTGCGCTTTTTTTCGTGTACTGATCTTTTTTATAGACTTTGCAGGCGGCGATCCGGTCAAGAAACATCTCGACAACATATTTTTCCGGCATTTTCATTCCGACCATACCGCTCGTTCCATCCAGTGCATAGTCGATCCAATACTCATAATGATGCTTATTGCGTCCTTTGTGATGCAGCCATGCAGAAGAATAACCTCTTTCCTCCCGCTCTGCATTGTTCGGACTCCTTGTCCCCTGATAGTATTTTGCTCCGACTCTGAACTCTGTCCAGCTATACTTTGACAGATCGTGCAAGAGTCCCTGCCGGTATAATCCAAGCCGGAAACACTCTCGCATTACAAGCAGTTTATGATGTGTGATTGTACAAAAATGTCTCCATACATTTCTCATTTTGCCTATCCTTCTCTTCACATTCTAAATGTTACAGCCAGCTATACATACTCATCCTGATCACAAACAAAAGGAGCAGATGCAGCGGATAAAACAGATAAAACACATATTTCATCCTCGGTCCCTGCTCGCCATTATACAGTAAGATCAATGGCAGTGCCAGTACTGCAAACACTTGTATGTAGCCCTGCAGAAAAATATTGACTGCAGCTACAGAAAGGCACATCCATACCTTTTTCCCGCGAAATGCCCAAAAACAAAGAATGATCAAAAGCCCCATCGAACTGTAATCTGTCCGCAGAAACTCTGCCAGAAGCATAAACAGAATGACCATCAGAAAATTGAAAAAAGCCGGGTACTGTTTTGTCAGATAATACAGCATGATCAGTCCGAGGAACAGTGTGAAAAATACATTTTGATGCATTCCGTCTAAAATCCTGCCATAAAACAGAAGGTCAAACGGGATCTCGGAAATTAACGCAAAGATCCCCATTCTTCTTATATAGCGGATTACATCATGCGTGTGCATAAATCCCTCTACCAGAAGAAAGCAGAAGATTGGAAATGCGATCCTTCCTATGATCCTCAAAATCGGATATTGCGGGAACAGCGCCGCCCCCACATGATCGATCAACATTGCCGTAATTGCGATCAGCTTCAGACCAAACGAGTTCAGTCCCGGTCTTTTTATCATTTCACTCATAGATTTCCTTTTCCCTTCTTCACAGTTTCGCATTTCTCTGCCACGAGTGCAGCCACACTCCTGCCCTCCAGAACAATACTTCTTTTTCCTGCAGCAGATACCGGTTTTTCCAGAAAACCTTCTGCTGTCGACATCACCTGATACCATACCTGATCTTTCGGAAGAGATGGAAGCGCAAAAGAATGCTCGATCCAGTGCATGTTATAGAGGAGAAAACAGTCCTTCTCTTTCAGATGTCTTCCGCTATATAAAATTCCAAGCTGTCTGCTGGATGCCTCCTGCTGGATCTGCCATGCAGCCTCCCCGTGATAAGAAATATCCGGAATCCCACTTCCGCCGCGGTCCACGCCGGTCAGCGTTTCCTTCTGATGTAGCACATGATGTTCTTTTCGAAATGCGATCATCTGTTTCACATATGCAAAAAACTCCTGTTCTTTCCCAAGTCTGCTCCAGTCTACCCAGCCAGTTTCATTGTCCTGACAGTAGACATTATTATTTCCTCCCTGGCTGTTTCCAAACTCATCTCCTGCCAGCAGACACGGAACTCCCTGAGCGGTCATCAGAAGAAAGATTGCATTTTTCTTTTGCTCCTGCCGCAATTTTAACACTTGCTTTTTGCGCGTCTTTCCTTCTGCACCACAATTCCAGCTGTAATTGTAATCCGGTCCATCCTCATTTCTCTCGCCGTTTGCCTCATTATGCTTCGCATCATAGGATACAAGGTCCTGAAGTGTAAATCCGGTATGATTTGCCATATAATTGCAGGAGCCGGATGCATCGCTTTTTCTCCGAAGCTGTTCTGCCGCAGCCGCGATCATCCCCTCATCCCCCTTCAAAAATCTCCGCATCGCATTTTGAAATGTTTCATCTTTCACGAAAAGCTTTGTTCCGCACAAAACCGGATCTTTCCGCAAAAGTTCTACCGAAACCTGATAGGGATTTAAAAGAAATCCATCAATATGATATTCCGTCACATAAAACCGCAGACAATCCTCCACAATCTGAAATCTGGTCTCAGGTGTA
This sequence comes from uncultured Faecalimonas sp., assembly GCA_963557735.1. GTDB lineage: Bacteria > Bacillota > Clostridia > Lachnospirales > Lachnospiraceae > Faecalimonas. Next base: position 16,616 of record CAUWEA010000035.1, read on the forward strand.
AACGGGAAGTCCAGTACAATCTCGATGCCCTCTCTGTGACATGCTTTCACAAGATCCTTAAATTCTCTTACAGAATCCTTTCCTGCCGCATAAGCCTCCTTTGGCGCAAAGAAAAAACCTTCTCCATATCCCCAGTAATTCACCTTTCTGCCGCATTCTTCAAATTCATAGACGGGCATACACTGGATCTGGTTGACTCCAAGTTCCTTCAGATACGGGATCTTCTCGATCACACCAGAAAAAGTGCCTTTTTTCTTCACTTTCGAGGATGGGTGCTTTGTAAATCCCCTCACATGAAGACTGTATGCGATCACTTCTTCCTCGGGAATCCGGAGTACATGGTCCCCTTCCCACGGATATCCTTCTCCGGGGAGGATCCTTCCACGGACCTCATGAGGTGCTCTTTTCTCCTGGCAGTTCCATACTTCTCTTCCTGTAGTCCCCGCCGCATACGGATCGGTGATGATTTCTCCATTGATCTCATAATTATATTCGTATTCCTGCGCAGAAAAATCAGACAGCGCAACGCAACGTACCATCCCGGTTCCTTCTTTCTCTCCCAGCAGGAGCTTCTCCGACGGGACAGCCTCTCCACACCGGTATAACAAAAGGCTGCAGACTGCTCCCTCTTTTGCCTCTACTGCAAAATTTACCGCTTCTCCCTGCCTGCTGACACCGAGCGGCAGCGGCTTTCCTTCTATGATCTTCATCTGCTCTCTCCCTCGTCTTCTCTGTTTTGTTACTGCCAGCCATCGGCTCCATACATATCAACATTCTCCTTTGTGATCAGAAATGTCTCTTCATAGATCGGTTCCTTGATCTTTTCTCCATCCAGCACCTGAAACGCCGCCTTCACCGCATCTTTTCCAAGTGTGATCGGCCGCTGTGCAGCTGTTCCTGCGATCAGATGGTCTGCTTTCAGCAGTTCCTTTTTCAGATCCGGGGAGCCATCCACCCCATAGATCACGACCCCTGAATAGGCACTGTTTTTCTCTGCTGCCATCTTCGCTCCAAGTGCTGACTGGTCATTTCCGCACATGATCACATCGGCATCCGGGTATGCAGCCAGCAGACGTTCTGCGGCTGCCCTGGAGGCTTCCTGATCTCCCTGCACATTTTCTCTTGCCACAATCTCAAATCCTTTATTTGCGATCGCTTCTTCAAATCCGGTGATCCGTTCGTTAATCGAATTTGTAGTAGGACACTCTAAGATGACCACTTTTCCTCCATCTGGAAATCTCTGTACGACATCCTCGCCGCACAGATATCCTGCCTGCTTATTATCTGTCCCCACATAGGCATCTACCATATCCAGATCTTTTACTTCTGTATCAATATTGATGATCCTGACATCTGCTTCTTGCAGCGCATCTAACCCCGGCTGGATCGTCTCCCAGTTTACCGGACTTAAAAAAATAGCATCAATCCCTTCCTCGATCATCTCATAGATCTGCTCCAGCTGAAGCTGGTCATCCCCCTTTGGATCACGCGTGATCATCTGTCCTCCCTGCTTCTCTACTTCTTCCCGGATTGCCTCCTCCAGTACGAGAAAATATGGGTTCTCAGATACTGCCATACAAGAATACCCAAATGTATACTGCTCCGTTTCTTCCGTCTTCTCTTCCTCTGTGCTCTCTGCATTATCCTCCGGTGTCCCCACATGCTTTTTGCAGCCCGCAAGCGGCATCACACACAAAAGCATGCAGAGCATGATCGCTGTCATTTTCTTTCGCATATTGTTTCCTCCCATATCAGTATAGAATCGTCTGTTTCACACAGATTTTACACATATAAATTTAATTTTACCTATTTTTATATTAATGTCAATAGTTTTCCCCTTGCATTTCTGACCGGAGTCTGATAGAGTTATCATATCAGTAATTCAAAGATGAATGAAGCAGAAAAGGAGAATATTATGAGTGAACACAACCACGATTGCAACTGCAATCACGACGATTGTAACTGCGGATGCCACAATGATGAAGCAGTCACAGTAACTTTAACATTAGACAACGATGAAGTAGTTGAATGTGCTGTCCTCACGATCTATGAAGCAGATGAAAGAGAATACATCGCACTCCTCCCTCTGAACGAAGATGGAGAGAATGAAGACGGAGACGTGTTCATCTACCGCTATAAAGAAGTAGACGGAGAACCTACTCTTGAGAACATCGAAGATGACGATGAGTACGAAGTTGCTGCCGATGCTTTTGACGAATGGCTTGATGAGCAGGATTTTGATGCTTTAGACGACGAAGAATAGATTCCATCTGATCCCGAGCAGAAGCAATTGTAAAAGAGGCACTGAACAATCTGGCAAACAAAATGATTCCCCATTAGAATTACAACTAATGAAATGGTCATTTCTAAAAACAGATGCTCAGTGCCTCTTTAATTATATGTCTCTTCTGGAAACATTCCTTAGAAATTCATTCTTATCTTGTAGGTCTGTTCTGAAACAGTTCCCCAAGAAATCTGGACTGCTCCATTGCTTTTCCATTTTTTTCTCTCACATAGCTGATCGTCAAGTGTTTCTTTGCGCGTGTCATTGCCACATAGAACATTCGACGTTCCTCCTCCATCTCCTCTGGAAGTTCTGCCTTTTTATACGGTGTCACATCTTCGTTGGCTCCAATGATAAATACGGTATCATACTCCAGCCCTTTTGCCGCATGAAATGTCATAAGAGACACTGCATTTCTATTCTCTGTCCGTGTGACTGCCTGCATCCGCAATTCCTCTGTATATTTTTCAATATGGTCGAACCATTCTTCGATTGTCTTAAATTCTTTGGCACGCTCTTCCATTTCCCGAATCAATTCCTGAAGATCTTCCAGTTTCATCTTCCGTTTGATCGCATACTCATTTAAGAACAGATCATAGCCAACACTTTTTCTGATATACTGAATTGCCGCATACGGAGTCATTCGCCTGATCACTTTCAGATCCACTTCCAGCTGGTCGATCCGATCTACCATCCAGTCTTTTTCCATATAATATTTCCGCAGGTTTTCAAAAGAAATCTCTCCGCGATCCACACTATCTCTGCCAATATATCTATTTGGCCGATTCATGATCATCAGAAAATCTCCGCGGTCTCTTCCCCCAAGCGCCATCCGCATATATGACTGAAAATCTCTCCCGATAAAGTGCTCATACAGATTGGGAAGATGCTCTTTCATCTGAAATGGAATATGATATTCCATGAATGTCTCCACAAGCGCACGCGGCTCCGTATTTGTACGATATAATACCGCAATCTGCGATGGCTCAGTTCCTGCTGCAACTGCTTTTGCAATCTGTTCTCTGACGTAGTGGCTCTCCTCTACCGGATGACGTACTTCCTGAATATGTACATTGTCCCCCTGCTCATTTACAGTGATAATCTCCTTCTGATAACGGTTCTTATTCCTCTCGATCACTCTTCTTGCAGCACTCACAACAGCCTTTGTCGACCGATAATTCACATCCAGTATAATTGATTTTGCATTGGGATAATCTTTAGAAAATCCGAGCATGATCTCTGGTCTTGCTCCGCGGAAACGGTAAATAGACTGATCATCATCCCCGACAATAAACAGATTGTTTTCTGGAAGTGCAAGCATACGAATCACATCATACTGCACTTGGTTGATGTCCTGAAATTCATCGATTAAAATATATTGAAATTTTTTCTGCCACATTTGAAGAATATCCGGTCTCTTCTGAAACAGTTCATAGCATAAAACAAGCATGTCATCAAAGTCGATTTTCTTTAAAAGCTTTCTTCTTCGCTCATATTTCTCATAAATTTGACGAAACATCTGATCCGAACAGTTGCTGGATTCATACTCCTCCAGCGAAAGTCTGTTATTTTTGATCTGGCCGATCTCAGAGGCAATTCCCTGTAAAAATTCTTTCTCATCTTCGATCTCCAATTCCATCCCGGCAATAACTTCCCTTAAAAGCATCATCTTTTCTTCCTCCGAAAAAATATTTGATGCATTCATCCGGTATGCCCATTTCAAAATCCCATAGTAAATACCATGGAAAGTCCCAAACGTAACTGGAAAACGATCGTCTTTTGTAATTCTTGCAAATCGCTCCCGCATCTCCTTCGCCGCCGCTTTTGTAAAGGTAATGACAAGAATCTGCTCCGGTCTGACCCCATACTTTTTAATCAGATATTCTACTCGTCTTGTGATGACCAATGTTTTTCCTGAACCTGGGCCGGCAAGTACCATTGCCGGCCCATTTTTATGACAGATTGCTTTTGTCTGAGCTTCATTAAACCCCATTATGCACCCAGCAGTTCAATTGCCTTGCGGATACGATTCAAAGACTCTTCTTTGCCGATAATCTCCATAATCTCTGTCGCACCGCCCGGTGTATTCTGCTTACCGGATACTGCCGTGCGGACCGGCCACATCGCATATCCGTTCTTACAGCCCTTCTTCTCTACATACCCTTTAAGCATTTCATATAAGGCATCATTGCTGTAATCTTCCTGCGCTTCAAATAATGGAAGCAATTCCTGCAATACTTCCAGCGATGTCTCCGCATTTGTTTTCATTTTCTTATGTGTGTACATCGCAATATCATACTCTGGAAGCTCCTCAAAGAAATCAATCTGATCCTTGATATCCGGGAACACTTCAATTCTTGATTTCACAAGCCCTGCAATCTTCTTTAAATCATAATCTTTATGAATAACTTCCTCAATATATGGTTTTGCAAGTTCATAAAACTTGTCAAAATCCATTGCTTTCATATACTCACCGTTCATCCATTTTAGCTTCATTGTGTCGAACACAGCCGGAGATTTGCTCATATGATGATAGTCAAATGCTTCTACAAGCTCCTCCAACGAGAAAATTTCACGGTTATCCGATGGGCTCCATCCAAGCAGCGCTACATAGTTCACGATTGCCTCTGTCAGATATCCTTGTTCCAGAAGATCTTCGTAAGAAGAATGACCGGAACGCTTACTCAACTTCTTGTGCTCCTCATTTGTGATCAATGGACAATGAACGTAAGTCGGGATCTCCCATCCGAATGCTTCATACAACCTGTTATACTTTGGTGCAGAAGAAAGATATTCATTTCCTCTTACTACATGTGTAATCCCCATCAAGTGATCATCAACAACATTTGCAAAGTTATAAGTTGGATATCCATCTGATTTGATCAGGATCATATCATCCAATTCTTCATTTGGAACTGTGATTTCCCCGTAAATGTCATCGTGGAATGTCGTTGTTCCTTCTGTCGGCATATTAATACGGATTACATATGGTTTTCCGGCTGCAAGGTTCGCCTCAATCTCTTCTTTGCTCAGATGCAGACAATGTTTATCGTATGCTACAATCTCAGTACCGCTCTCTGACACCTTGCTCTTTAAAGATTCTAAACGTTCTTTATCACAAAAACAATAGTACGCATCACCCTGGTCAATAAGCTGCTTTGCATACTTCATATAAATTCCCATCGCCTGACGTTCACTCTGTACATACGGTCCGACACCACCGTCCTTATCCGGCCCTTCATCATGAATCAGTCCAGTCTTCTCCAGAGTTCGATAAATGATCTCAAGTGCTCCGTCAACAAATCTCTCCTGGTCTGTATCTTCAATACGAAGCATAAAATCTCCGCCTTCATGTTTTGCGATCAGATATGCATACAATGCCGTACGCAGATTACCTACATGCATTCTTCCCGTAGGGCTTGGTGCAAATCTTGTTCTTACTTTACTCATTTTTACACACTCCTGTTCTCTTTTGCTTGCGCAATGCTTTTCGCTATGTTCCATTATATACAACTTATTCACGCTTGACAAGGAGAAACTTGGAGAAACAAAGCCTTGATGCGGATTCCTCCTTCTCTTGGGAAATCTCCCATAACGATTCATCTTAATATAACTTATGTAGATTTTCTGACTGGCAAAGTATCTTTAACAATGTCTGATCTACTCTGTCATGGATCACTCCATCCGCATACTTATCTGAAAAGTGCTCCTTTAATGTAATTAAGATCAACCTGTTGCCTCCATAATACCCAAGCAGCTGTTCACACAATGTCGTTTTTAAATTCGTTCCAAGTGCAAGAACAACATCTGCTCGCATCACCTCTTCTGCCGCTTTTGTCATGACTTGATTGTCTACCATCTCGCCATAGAGAACCGCCCTCGGACGAAGTGCTGTATTACATTTTGTACAAAGCGGAACACGCCGCGACTGTCGGATATAATCCAAAGAGTATTCTTCCCCACAATGTGGACAGTAATGCTCGCAAATATTTCCATGCAGTTCAATCACATTTTTACAGCCTGCTCTTGTCGGAAGGTGATAAACTCTTCTTGTGATCACAGTATCGATCAGACCCTTCTTTTCTAAAGCTGCGAGAGCATAAAATCCTTCTCCCGGCGGCTTTTCTAATTGCGGGAGCATCTCATTTCGATAGAATTCATAGAATAACTCTTTTCTTGTAGAAAATAGTGAACTACTGAAAAGTTCCTCTGCAGAATACCTATATTTCTTCTCGATATCGTAGCTTTCCTGACTGTCGCGGATCAACATATAATCGCTTTCTAGAACCATTCCATTTCCGCTTAAAACGACAGTATATTTGCTTTCCTTCAAAATGTCCATCAATCTTTCTACGGTCATACAATATCCCCCACTTTCGTTTTTATCAGAGATATTGTAACATTTATTTTTATCTATTTCAATAAATAGACATTTGTTTCTTATAATTTATAATTATTTCATTACTTTTCAGTTTTTATCTCCATTGCTTTCCATTCACCTTATATAAAACCGAAAAAAAAGAAAGCATCCCACACGGAAATGCTTTCTCTTTCTATAACTAAATACTTAGAGGCTTAATTAATTGATATAACCTGCTTTTTTCAGTTCTTCTTCTGCTTTTGCAAGATTTGCATCAGATACACGGATGATAGGTCCTGTACAACCCATTCCACTTTCTGCATAAATGTTGATCTTCCAAAGTGCTTTTACAGCGTCCTCAAGATCCATTACTTCGATACCTGGAATCTGTGCTGTAACGATCTCCTTCGGAGGTTCTTTTACTTCCTCTTCAGCTGCTGCTGGTTTTGCTACAGTTTTGTATTTGTTAAGGATATCATTGAATCCAGCTTTTTTCACTGCTGCAAATTCATCTTTTGCAACTTCAAATACTTTTCCACGTACAAGCTGTGCTGCATAACGAATCGCATTTGCGATAACCGGAGCACCAGAAGCACGGGAAACGATCATAACAAGCTGTTCGTATCCTTCACCGATACCTGGTCCATATCCAAATCCTGTTGCTTCAAAACTTCCTCCTGTATTGAAAGAAGAAAGCATCTTCACAAGGATATTACCTGTAAGAGAATCTGTAACCATGATATCTGGAGAAGCCTGAAGTACATCATTACCTCTCATCACACATCCACCGTCAGCTCTTCCTGACTCTGCAAATGTAATATCATATCCGTTGCTCTGAAGCTCTTTTAAAGCTTTCTCAGTCTGACGAGCACCATCTACGTTTAAGATACCAACAGATGGGTTCTTTTTCCCGCAAGCTTTTGCTGCGATTACACCGTAGATTGCATTTTTAATCATACCTTCGATACGATCTGTGCTGGATGTACCTGTTGTATTTGCAATAAACATTTCTTTTGCAGTTGCAGGTGTTACACAACGTCCAACAGTAGAAACACCGATTGGGAATGGGAAATGCATTGTTACTGCCGCATCCACTTCTTTATTTTTCAGCATTTCTTCCATCTTATCGTGGCCTTCTTCATCGTTAGCCACTTTGACTGTTGTAACTCCTTCTGCTTCTAATGTACCGATGTAGTACACATCGATTCCATCCTTTGCAGCCTCAATTGCTGCAGCCATGGAGTTTTCTTCTCCGTGTTCGCTTCCCATACCTGTAAGAGCGA
>CAUWEA010000036.1:0-24218 GCA_963557735.1 uncultured Faecalimonas sp.
GAGCACCTGACTCTTAATCAGGGTGTCCAGGGTTCGAACCCCTGATCGCGCACTTAGGAAGCACTGTTTTTGCAATCTTTGAATTGTGGGGGCGGTGCTTCTTTTATATATTTTTCACAGATTTTTAAGAAATTTCTCAACATTTTAGAATGCAGTTATGATATAATGCTGAACAGTGGAGTGAAAGGAGACAGATATGTTTGGATATGTGACGGCATATAAGCCGGAGATGAAGATGAAAGATTTCTATAAATACAAAGCATATTATTGTGGACTCTGCCATGTGTTAAAGCAGCGTCATGGGATCAGAGGCCAGATTACACTCACATATGACATGACATTTCTCGTGACACTTCTTACTTCTCTGTATGAGCCGGAGACGGTACACGAGAAGAACCGGTGTATGGTACACCCGGTGAAAGAGCATGACATGCTTTTTAATGAAATTACAGAATATGCGGCAGACATGAATATTGTACTGATGTATTATCATTTTCTGGATGACTGGAAGGATGAGAAGAGCAGGACGGCATTTGCAGGGCTCCACACTTACAGAAAGCTGTACAAGAAGGTGGAGGAGAAGTATCCAAAGAAGTGCAGAGAGATCCGCAGATGTCTTGCGAAGCTTCAGAGTTATGAGAAGGCAGGCGAGGAGAATATAGATGCTGTCTCAGGGTGTTTTGGAAGGCTGATGGGAGAGCTTTTCTTGTTCCGGAGAGATGTCTGGTCAGAGAATCTCTGGAAGATGGGATTTTATCTGGGGAAATTTATCTACATTTTGGATGCCTATGATGATCTGGAGAAAGACCGCGCGCAGGGAAGCTACAATCCGCTTTTGAAGATGGCGGAAGAGGAAGGATATGATGACCGGTGCAGGCAGATGCTCACGATGATCCTTGCAGAGTGCAGCAGTTATTTTGAGATGCTGCCATGTGTGGAAAATATAGATATTCTGCGCAATATTTTATATGTAGGTGTCTGGAATAAGTTTGATGAAAAGTCTGCTGTGAAAGATACGGCAGAAAAGAGCAGATTAGAGGAAGAAATAAAGGAGAAGACAGAGGAGAATTATGATAGCAGATCCATATAACGTGCTGGGAGTGTCACCGAGCGCTTCCGATGATGAAGTAAAGAAAGCTTACAGAGAGCTGATCCGGAAGTATCATCCGGACTCTTATGTAAATAACCCACTCTCTGACCTGGCAGAAGAGAAATTTAAAGAAGTGCAGGAAGCATACGACCAGATTATGAAGCAGCGGGAAAATAATGGGTATTCCGGGGGATATGCAGGAAATTATTCCGGCGGTTATTCTGGCGGATATACGGGCGGACAGTCCTATAACTCCGGCAGTGAGGACGATGTGAAGATGCAGGCGGCATGTAATTATATCAATGCAAGGCATTACCGGGAGGCGCTTAATGTTCTGTCGGGAATGTCAAATCAGACTGCACGCTGGTACTATTGCAGTGCGATTGCCAACTACGGGGTTGGAAATAACCTTGTGGCGATGGAACACGCGCAGCGCGCGGCTTCCATGGAGCCAGGGAATCCGGAGTATACGAATCTGGTCAATCAGTTCCAGTGGAGGGGACAGCGCTACCAGAACACCGGGTATGGATATGGAAGACCGAGTTATGGGACTGGAAACATGTGCTGTGATCTCTGGTGTGCAGACCAGATGTGTGAATGTATGGGAGGCGATCTTTGCTCATGCATGTAAATGCGAGAAAAATAGCGCTGTCAGGAGTACTGGCAGCGTTTGCGGTAGTGCTGGTCGTGCTGGGAAGTGTATTTGAGACAAGTACGCTGTTTCTTCTGGCGGCAGCGGCATTCTGTGTCGGCATTGCGGTCAGAGAGTGGGGGATCCCGTATGGAGCGGCGTTCCTTGCGGCATGCACATTGCTCGGAGTGATCGTTTCTCCGCAGAAACTGTATTGTGTGACATTTGCGGCGATGGGGATCTATATCCTGCTTGCGGAGACCGGATGGGAAGTACTTGGAAAAGCCGGGCGGATCCAGAAGAAAAAAATAGCTCTGTGGGTGTGGAAATATGTGGTGTTTAATCTCATGTTTCTTCCGGCGCTTTATTTTTTTCCGTCGCTTCTGATCGCAAAGAAGATGACAGATACGCTGTTTCTGGCCATAGCGGCGGCAGGGCAGGCAGGTCTCTTTATTTTTGACAGGGCATATGTCTATTTTCAGGCAGAAATATGGGGCAGATTCCGCGGCAAAGTGATGAAGAATTAGAGAAGCAAAAAAGAATGTTCCACTGGCACCTTTTTTACAGAAATTTCTGTGGAAAGTTTCCGGCACGATTCTTTAAAAAAGCAGAAAGACGTGGTATAATAAAAATGTTACAGGAAAATCAGAAGGAAAAGGAAAAGATTATGTGGATAGATGAGGAAGCACTGGCGAGGAAAGACAGAAATCAAAAACGAAAGTTTGAGCTGTTAAAAAAGATCGCGCTCATGCTTGCCGGGATTGCACTTGTGACAGGCATAGCAGCAGGAGCGGCTGTCGGTATTTTCATTGGAAAGAAGACGGAGGCGAAGCAGGTAGACGCCAAGGTTGCAAAAGCGGTTAAGGAAAGTGAAGAAAAGGCGGCGAAAGAAAAGCCGAAAAAAGAGGAACAGAAGAGTACCAGCGGTGACGAGAAGAAAAAAGAGTGGAATCTGGCACTGGTCAATAACACACATCCGCTGGATGAGAATTATCAGCCGGAACTTGCAGAAGTGGAGAATGGCTATACATTTGACGCGAGAGCCGCGGAGGCATTAAAAGAGATGCTGGCAGCAGCGAGAGAGGCAGGGCTGGATCCGCAGATCTGTTCTGCATACCGTACGATCGAGGATCAGAAGGCGATTTACAATCAGACGATGCAGGACTGGATCAATCAGGGGATGACGTACCTTGAGGCATTTGAGGAGACGGGAAAATCAGTTGCATATCCGGGAACGAGTGAACATGAGCTTGGTCTTGCAGCAGATATTGTATCCGCATCTTACGGGGCGCTGGATGAAGGGCAGGCGGAGACAGAGGAGGCAAAATGGCTGGAAGAGAACTGCTATAAGTATGGCTTCATTCTGAGATATCCGCCGGATAAGATTTCAGAGACCGGAATCATCTATGAGTCATGGCACTACCGGTATGTTGGCAAAGAGGATGCCAAGAAGATCATGGAGAGCGGAGTGACACTGGAAGAATATCTGGGAGAGGCTTATTAAAACAGACGTATAGACGGTATAAGCAGGCAGTATAAGGGGAAACTACACTTATACTGCTGCTTTTTTTGAAAAAAGGTCACAAAGAATTTACGTTCTGTTCTCTTTACCTTTTTTCTGTTGTCTGATAAAATAGAACGCAGAGAATTGGTGATAAATTTCGTACCCTTAAATTTTGAGAGAAGAAACGAGAGTGAACAAAGTGAAGATAGAGGTAATCGATACGCAAAAAGAAGACCGGACGGAGAACCTTCACAAAAAGCTCAGCGGTAAGACGATGCTGGAGAGGAGATATGAGCAGGAATTGATGAAGGTAAAAGCGGCGGCCGACGCGGAACTGGAAGACCGTGACAAAGGAGAAGTAAACCCATATACGGGGAGAGAGTATGATACAAATACAGTCCGGGTACATGCAGATAAGATTGGTTATGTGCAGGTATATGACCGGAGTATCCATGGATGGGAGACGATGACAGAGTGGGCATTTCTCGGGAAGGAAGAGCAGAAGAAAGTGACACTTGGGGATGCCTATGAACCGCCGATCTTTGTATGATCTGGTGGAAACCGGGCGGAAGAAGGAGAAGATATGGAAAATTACAAAGCATTTTTAAAAAATGAAGTAGAAGAATTCAGAAAAACAGGCCACAAATTTTTAGACAAGGAGATCAGCAAGGCAGAATTTAAAGGAATCTCCGGAGGGATGGGTGTGTACGCACAGCAGGATCAGAGAGCATTTATGATCCGTCTGCGGACACCGTCAGGACTGGTTTCCAAAGCGCATTTGAAGCTGATCCTTTCTTATGTGCAGAAATATGGTCTGGAGAAAGTACATTTAACAACAAGGCAGGCAGTGCAGATTCATGATCTGGAAATCGACAGTGTCTGTGATATTATGAAAGATGCAATCGATCATGATCTGTTTACAAGAGGAGGCGGTGGAAATTTCCCGCGAAATGTCTCCTTATCCCCACTTGCAGGAGTGGACAAAGCGGAAGCGTTTGATGTGACTCCATATGCGCTTCAGGTGGGCAATTATTTCCTCGGAAATGCGCCGTCTTATAAACTGCCGAGAAAGCTGAAAGTGGCATTTTCATGCAGTGAGGAAGATACGGCGGCAGCTTCTGTCAATGATATGGGATTTCTGGCAGTATCTGAGAATGGTGTCCCGATGTTCCGTATGTGGCTTGCAGGCGGTATGGGGCAAGGCGCAGCGGTGGCTGTTCCGTATCCATCGCTTGTCCGTCCGCAGGAGGTGCTGTATTATGTTGAGGCGATGATCCAGCTGTTTATCGCAGAAGGAGACTATGAGAACAAAGCAAAGGCGCGTACGAGATTCATCCCGAGACGGATGGGAACAGAGGCATTCCTGGAGTGCTTTGACAAACATTTGCAGGAAGTGAAGAAGACGCATCAGTTTGAGGAGATCGAACCGGTGCTGTCAGAAGGCAGCTCTTCCTGCGAGGATCTGAACGGCACCTGCATTGCACAGCGCCAGGAAGGACTCTACACGGTGATCCTGCATCCGGTGTGCGGTCAGCTTGCGGCGGAAGACCTGGAAAAGATTACGGCATTTGTGGAGCCGATCGAGGAGGCTCAGGTCAGACTGAGTATGGAAGAGGAGATGTATGTCCGCAACCTCACAAGCGGGCAGGCGAAGGAACTTCAGAACATGATGGCGCATATGATGCAGACGCCGGTTGCGCGCACACTCAGTTGTGTTGGCACACCGTCCTGCCAGATGGGGATTTTGCAGAGCCAGAAGCTTTGCAGAGAGATTCTTGCGGCGGTAGAAAAAGCAGGATTGTGCGACAGCAGACTTCCGATGATCCAGATCAGCGGATGTCCGAACAGCTGTGCAAGACATCAGGTGGCAGAGATTGGATTTGCAGGAAGAAAGGTAAAAGTAGGAGATCAGTTGGAAGATGCATTCCAGCTTTTTGTAGGAGGTTCTGTTTCCGGAGCAGACACACATATGGGAGAGCTTCAGGGAGTCATGCCTGCGCGTGTGATCCCGCAGTATATTGTTGAGCTGGGAGTGCTTCTGGAGCAGGAAGAGAAGAGTGTGGCAGAGATTGCAGGATGCAGTTGTTTTAAAGAACTGACAGAGAGATTCTTAGTTTCATAAAAGAGAACGGAAGGACAGAGCGTGTTTGAAAGCGGGCGGAAGCATTGGCAGGAATGCAGAAGTTTCTGTGGAGAAAGATTTCAGATGCGCTCTGGTTCTTTTTGTCCTGATCTGTGAATAGATTAAGACAAAGACAAGTTGAGGGGACAGTGTGAGAACGTGAGACAGCAGATCTGTTATGTATATGAATATAAAGAATCAGCGCCGGTGAGAAATGTCGGATTTGTGAGAGTGGAGGAGAGAAAGGCAGGAGCGCTTTTCAAGATTTGTGTGAAAGGGATTCTGACGCAGGAGAAGGAGCAGATGGAAATCTGTGGGTTTCGCATGCGGCATCGTTTCTGTGAGACGGTAACTTTGGGGACTGCCTGTGTGATACGTGGGACATTGATGTGCGATGCAGAAACTGTGGAGAGGCTTGATGTCATGGACGGGATTCTGATCCAGAGCGGGGGAAAAGTGCACTTTGCGGCTGTCTGGAACAAGGTGTCCGTAAATTTTACCGAATGCGTCAGAAGAGAAGATTTACAAGAAGCAGAAAGAAAAGATACAGTGTCTGAGAATGCCGAACAGGCAGGGATGATGCAGGATATTGATGGGGAAAACACAAGGGCAGATGTCGATAAACGGGACGGGATACAGCAGATGGAGGAAGCGTCTGTACTGGAGCAGGAGGTTCCCGAAATGCGGCAGGGGGATGTGAAGCAGGAAGTAGAAGGCGGGAAGGAAAGCAAGGAGGCTGTGGCCGGACTGCGCTGCAGAAAGATCAGCAGAACCGATCTGGGAGAACTTGCCCGCAGGGAGTGGAAGCTTGCAAATAACAGTTTTTTGCTGCATGGCTACTATAATTATCATCACCTGCTTTTGATCGAAAAGGGCGACCGCTGTGTACTGGGCGTTCCGGGGATCTATCACCGGAGAGAGCGTCAAGCGGCAGAATGTTTCGGATTTACAGAATTTCGGGAGGCAGGGAAGCTTCCAGTGAGACTTTCTGCGAAGGAACGAAATGATTATGAGAGATTCGGATACTGGTGCAGGGCAGTAGAGAAAGGAACGGAAAAAAACGTATAGAGGAGAAATTAGAGAAGAGGATAGAGGAAACGTGAAGATGAATCAAGACGAGAAGTATATGAAAGAGGCGATCCGGCAGGCAAAGAAAGCGTATGCGATCAGGGAAGTACCGATCGGCTGTGTGATTGTTTATCAGGATAAAATTATTGCAAGAGGCTATAACCGCAGGACGATCGACAAAAACACACTTGCCCATGCAGAACTGATCGCAATCCGGAAAGCAAGTAAGAAGATGGATGACTGGAGGCTTGAGGACTGTACGATGTATGTCACGCTGGAACCGTGCCAGATGTGTTCGGGGGCAATCGTGCAGTCGCGCATGAAAAAGGTCGTGGTCGGATGTATGAATCCAAAAGCGGGGTGCGCGGGATCAATCTTTAATCTGCTCCAGGTGCCTCAGTTTAATCATCAGGTAGAACTGGAAACCGGGGTGCTGGAGGAAGAGTGCAGCCAGCTGATGAAATCGTTCTTCCGGGAGCTGAGAGAAGAGAAGGCGAGAAAGAAAGCGGAGGAAAACTCAGGGGAATAAGAGGATCTGTTGTGGAAAAGAGCACAAAAAAACAGAAGGCATGTGGATAACTCCGCTGTCTTCTGTTTTTTGCACTCTGGATTTATAATGCGAGAGAGCCCATTGGATCCCAAGGTTCGAGGAGGATCGGCTCAGATTCGTATTCTTTTATAAATTGTTCCGGAAGATATTTCTTGTTGACAACAACCTGGTACATGTATTCATCGAACCATGCGTCGCTCATAACATAATATCCTTTTTGTCCGGATTTGTCTCCCCAGCTGTTTTCCACACGCCAGCGATCCGGTTTTCCATTTTCGTCGAGGTTGACGCCCATAAATGTCATCGCATGTGTCATGAGACTTTCGTGGTAGTCCAGACGCTCTGCCTTTGTCAGTCCATAAGTTGTTCCGAGGAGCGCTTCTGTCTGATAGAGATCAAGATCCATGACACCGTTCTCGCCGCAGGAATATTTTCCGACGTCACAGCCGAACCATACCGGGGAACCGTCCTGCATCTGCGCGATCGCAGCTTTCTTCAGTTCTTCGATCTCCAGATTCAGGTAACGCACCGGGCGCCCTTCTTTTACATTTCCGAGATATTTGACACTGTAACTGCGATGGAATGGTTTGTCACTTGTTGGAGCATTGATCAGGCTGATGTAATCATCCAGGTTGAGACCAATATATTTCTCATAGAATTCCAGCGGAGTGATCTTTACATCGCGGTGGAAGTTTTTATCTTTGTCGCGCACTTCAAAATCAAATGTCTTCGGAGGTTCGCCAAGACAGATGCAGAGGATCCGGTAGATCTCATTCATCATTGCAGTCTTCTGGTCACGAAGTTCATCGACACCAGCTCCATTCTGGTGTGCCTTGCGGAGTGTGCAGGCAGATTCACGGAGTTTCTTTGTCAGATACGCCGTCATCTCGTGGGTAGCAGAAGAGCAGGCTGTCTCTGGCATGGCGTCTTTTGGAACGAGCCCATATTTGCGGATAATGCTGCAGAGCATATCCCACTGTCCGCCGTCTCCAAGAGGATCTGTCAGGAGATGGGAGACCAGTCTTCCGTTTACTGGTTCTTCAAGTGTGTCGAGGATGTTTTCTAAGAAATAATTGGCTTTCTCCAGCTTGTCATAGAATAAGGTATAATTTTGTGACAGCTCAAATGTTTCCAGGTTCAGCTTTTTCATGACTTCAAACCGGAATGTATTTAATGCTGCGAACATCCAGCAGCGTCCGCTCTGCTTTTGATTTGTGATCTCGCCCTGCTCAAGGAAGACGGAAAATTCATGTCTTGTAGTGCGGGCAGCCTCACTGTTTCTGGAGGATTTTAAAAGTCCGTTGACAGTGACTGTATTTTTTGCAACGGTGTGAAGTGTGTCTGCATGGAAATCCTTCTGAAAGGATTCCAGCGTTTCTTTTGTAAGTGATTCCTTCATTTGTTTAACCTTCTTTCTGCACATTCTTTCTGTTAAAGATTTCGTCTATCTGTATTTTAGCACTGCAGAAATTTGGTGTAAATGAGAAAATAACAGAATTTGTCTAAGATCCCATACAGCTGTCCGGGGAATTTCAGGCAGCGGACCGGCATACAAAAAAACGGTGAAGACCAATAAGATCCTCACCGTGCGTAAGTTCGTGATTTTTACGTGCGTTACACTTCGAACTTACCTCCCAAACGTTACCTCGGTAGTTAACTCAGCCCAGGCACCCTTACGGCACCCGGAGGTCTCTGCTTAGTGCTGCTTCGTTCCCGACCTGACACGGTTCACAGAGTTCCGTCGCGTAAGACCCAAGCCTCAACGCCACTTTCCGAGGGCAGCTTCACAAGCATAAGCCCTCCGTGTAACATCACCCCCACTATAGCGGATTGTGGGTTCAAGGTACCGCTAACACCCCGGCTGCACGAGTCTATATTTTAACGTGTATATGCGAAAATGTCAACTGGGAATTGCGAAAAAGTACAATATATAGTAAAATAAAACAATATTTCAGGCGCAGACTTGCCGGCAGGTGTGGCCCGCGCAGAAAAGAGGCGTATATGAATATTGTATTAACAGCGATCAATGCAAAGTATATCCATTCTAATCTGGCTGTGTATAGTCTCCGGGCATATGTGCCAGAATACGGGGAGCAGATACAGATTGCAGAGTATACGATCAATCAGCAGGTCGATGATATTTTGATGGATCTGTACCGGAAGAAGCCGGATATCTTATGTTTTTCC
The DNA here is from genome assembly GCA_963557735.1 of uncultured Faecalimonas sp. Lineage (GTDB taxonomy): Bacteria > Bacillota > Clostridia > Lachnospirales > Lachnospiraceae > Faecalimonas. The sequence goes on from CAUWEA010000036.1 coordinate 9,153, forward strand.
TGCTATATCTGGAATCTGGACTATGTGGAGCAGCTCGTGCGGGAGATAAAAAAAATCCTTCCGGAAGTGCCGGTCTGGGTCGGAGGGCCGGAGGTGTCCTATGACAGCCGGGCGGTACTTCAGAGACTTCCGGAGGTTACGGGAGTTATGAAGGGAGAAGGAGAAGAGACCTTCCGGGAGCTGGTTTATTTCTATATGGAAGGCGGCAGCCTGCAGGAGGTCGATGGCATCACATACCGCAGAACAGACGGGGAGATTTTGGAGAATCCGTGGCGTCCGGTGATGGATCTGAGCAAAGTTCCGTTTGTCTATCATGATATGAAAGATTTTCAGAACAAGATCATCTATTATGAGACGAGCAGAGGCTGTCCGTTTTCCTGCAGCTATTGCCTGTCTTCCGTCGATAAATGTCTTCGGTTCCGTGATCTGGAACTGGTAAAGAAAGAACTTCAGTTTTTCCTTGATGCCGGAGTGCCGCAGGTGAAATTTGTAGATCGGACTTTTAATTGTAAGCACAGCCATGCAATGGAGATCTGGAACTATTTATGTGCACACGACAATGGAGTTACTAATTTTCATTTTGAAGTATCTGCCGATCTGCTGAATGAGGAAGAACTCTCTCTGATCAGCCAGATGCGTCCGGGACTGATCCAGCTGGAGATCGGCGTACAGTCTACAAATGCGGCGACGATCCGGGAGATCCGGCGTACGATGCGATTTGAAGAGGTGGCGCGGATCGTGAGGCGGATCAATTCTTATGGAAATGTGCATCAGCACCTGGATCTGATCGCGGGTCTCCCGTATGAAGACTATGAGAGTTTTCGCAAGTCATTTAACGATGTCTATGCGCTTGCACCGGAACAGCTGCAGCTTGGATTTCTGAAAGTACTGAAAGGTTCTTATATGGAAGAGCAGAAAGAAGCGTACGGACTGGTGTATAAGAGCAGACCGCCTTACGAAGTGCTTTCTACAAAATGGCTCCCGTACAGTGATGTACTTCGCCTGAAGCGTGTGGAGGAGATGGTAGAGTCGTATTATAACAGTGGTCAGTTTTCCTATACGCTTGCGGCGCTGGAAAAGGTATTTCCGGATCCTTTTTCCATGTATGAGCAGTTGGGAGCATATTATGATGAGGCGGGGCAGCTGTCTTTTAGCCATTCGCGGGTGACGCGGTATGAGATTTTGTACGCATTCACAAAGAAAATGGATCCGCTTCGGGAAGAACTGTACCGGGAACTTCTGACGTTCGACTTCTACCTCCGGGAAAATGCAAAGAGCCGTCCGGCATTTGCAGGCGAAGAAACGGTCGGAAAGGAAGAGATGCAGGAGTTCTACCATGAGGAGGCAAGGGAGCAGAAATATCTTGTGGGATATGAGAAGAGAGACCAGAGACAGCTCAGAAAGATGACGCATATTGAGCGTTTCCGGCATCGTGTGACCGAGGGCGGAACAAAGGGAGAGACGGTGCTTCTGTTTGACTATCAGAACCGGAATCCACTGAACTACCAGGCGCGGGTGACCGAGATTTATGAAATGGAAGAAGCAGAGACGTAAAGCGTGATCTGCAGCGAAGGAAAAAGCAAAGGAAAAGCATTTTTCGTTTCTTGCAAAAGCAGGGAAAAGAGTATAGAATGGAAAGATATCTTCCGGGATGACCGGGAGAGAAAGCATTGAATCATTTGGGATATCGTAGAAAGGAAGAAAAAGCAATGAACTTTTACAGTAAGAAATTTCGTAAGATCGCATCTGTGATCATTATTGTGATCATCGTGGCAATGATCCTGACCGGAGTCGTACCATATTTGTTTTAATCATAGTGGCAGGCAGTAGATTTTAGAGAGAAAGGACTGGAGAAGTATGAAGATAGGGAATGTATCAGGGACAGTTCTGAAACGTTCGATTTTAAAACAATTACATACCGTCAGAGATGAGGCACTCTTTGAGCCGGCAGCTGAGGAGATGTGCGCCGGAATCCGTATGAAAGAGGCTGTTCCGGTGATCTTTTCCGGGACTTCCGTGTATGGAAGCACGAAGAATATCGGTGTATTTGCGATGGCGCGTGCGATCAATGATATTGCGGCAAGAGGCGCCAGTCCGATCGGAGTTGATGTACAGATCCAGCTTCCGCCGTATGCGTATGAGTCAAGACTGAAGGCAATGACAGAATGGATGGAGCGAGCGGCAGAGGAGCAGCAGATCCAGCTGCTCTGTGTGAAAGCAGAAGTGAGTCCGGCGATCTGCGAGGCGATTGTTCATGTCACTGCAGTCGGAACTGCCGTGGAAGAGATCCCGCAGAAGATCGCTGTACAGGCCGGGCAGGATATTGTGCTGGCGGGCTGGATCGGACTGGAAGGGATGCTGCGTGTTGCAGGCAGGAAGGAAGAAGAACTGGCAAAACGCTTTGTTCCGGCATTTTTGAACCGGATCAAAGGGATGGAGCGGGAATTATTTGTGCTGGAGCAGATCCGTATCGCGCGGGAGCATGGAGCATCGGCGATGTATCAGGTCGGTCCGGGAGGCATACTTGCGGCGCTGTGGGAGACTGCGGAGGCAGCAGATGTCGGTCTGGAAGCAGATATGAAGAAGATGTCGATCTGCCAGGAGACCGTGGAGATCTGTGAGTATTTCCGCTTAAATCCATATCAGATGACATCAGCCGGAAGTATTCTGATCTTTACCAACGACGGGGAGGCGCTTGTGCGGAAGATGCAGGCGAAAGGAAAGCAGGCGGCGGTGATCGGACATACGACGAATCAGAAAGAGCGGGTGCTGTCCGGAGGAAGTGAACGGCGTTTTTTAGACAGACCGCAGCCGGATGAACTGGCAAGGATCTACGGATCTTTTATAGAACAGGATAAGAAAGAAGGGAGACAGTAATGAGAAGAGAGATTTTGAAATATCTTGAGAGGAACAGCAAAATAAATCTGCAGGAGCTTGCAGTGCTGCTCGGATCAGATGAGGCGATGATCGCCAATGAGATCGCGCAGATGGAGAAAGAGAAGATCATCTGTGGTTATCACACATTGATCGACTGGGAGAAGACCGGGGAGGAGCAGGTGACTGCGCTGATCGAGGTAAAAGTGACGCCGCAGAGAAATCAGGGATTTGACCGGATCGCAGAACGGATCTACAACTATCCGGAAGTCAATGCGGTGTATCTGATCTCAGGTGGATATGATTTTCTGATCACACTCAAAGCAAGAACTTTGAAGGAAGTGTCTGAATTTGTCTCCGGGAAGCTGGCGCCGCTTGACTCCGTACTCAGCACTGCGACCCATTTCGTGCTGAAGAAATACAAAGATCACGGGGCGGTACTTGTGGCAAAGACTGAGTCAGAAAGGATGTTGGTGACACCGTAATGAGAAATCCGTTAGCAAAAAAAGTAGTAGAGATCGAACCTTCGGGGATCCGCAAGTTTTTCGATGTCGTAAACGAGATGAAAGATGCGATCTCCCTCGGAGTCGGGGAGCCGGATTTTGATACACCGTGGAGGATCCGGGAAGAGGGGATCTATTCACTGGAAAAGGGGCGGACATTTTACACATCCAATTCGGGACTGAAGGAATTGAAAGAAGAGATCTGTCATTATATCCAGAGAAAGACATCGGTCACTTATGATCCAAAGACCGATGTGGTGGTCACGGTCGGCGGAAGTGAAGGAATCGATATCGCGATGCGGGCGATGCTGGATCCGGGAGATGAGGTACTGATCCCGCAGCCAAGCTATGTATCGTATCTTCCATGTACTGTGCTGGCAGGCGGTGTTCCGGTCGTGATCCCTCTGAAAAATGAGAATGAATTTAAGCTGACGAAAGAGGAACTGGAGGAGGCGATCACACCGCGGACAAAGATCCTTGTCCTTCCGTTTCCAAATAATCCGACCGGATCGATCATGACAAGAGAAGATCTGGAGCCGATCGCAGAGCTGGTAAGAGAGCACGATCTGTTTGTGATCTCTGACGAGATTTATTCGGAGTTAAGTTATCAGGGGGATCATGTGTCGATCGCGGAGTTTCCGGGACTTCGGGAGAGAACGATCATGATCAATGGATTCTCCAAAGGGTTTGCGATGACCGGATGGCGGCTTGGATATGCGTGCGGCCCGGCTGAGATCATTGAGCAGATGGTCAAGATCCATCAGTTTGCGATCATGTGTGCGCCGACAAACAGCCAGTATGCGGCGATCGAAGGGCTTAGAAACTGTCAGCCGGAAGTCGATGAGATGCGGGAAGCTTACAACCAGAGGAGAAGATTTCTCATGCATGAGTTCAAAAAGATCGGACTGAAATGTTTTGAGCCGTATGGGGCATTTTATGTCTTCCCGGACATTTCTGAGTTTGGGATGACATCAGAAGAATTTGCCACGAGATTTCTTGAGGAAGAGCGGGTGGCAGTTGTTCCGGGAACTGCATTCGGGGCAAGCGGAGAAGGATTTATCCGTATTTCTTATGCATACTCTCTGGAAGATCTGAAGGTGGCGCTGGGAAGACTGGAAAAATTTATTGAACGTCTGAGGGAACAAAAGAGATAAAGGAGGCAGATGGAATGTTAAATATTGTGTTATTTGAGCCGGAGATCCCGGCAAATACGGGAAACATCGGAAGAACGTGCGTGGCGACAAACACGCGCCTTCATCTGATCGAACCGCTTGGATTCCGGTTAAATGAAAAAGCGATCAAGCGGGCAGGTATGGATTACTGGGATCAGCTGGATGTGACAACCTATATCGACTACAACGATTTTCTGGAGAAGAATCCGGGAGCGAAGATCTATATGGCGACGACAAAGGCGCCAAATGTCTATACAGATGTGAAGTATGAACCGGATTGCTATATCATGTTCGGAAAGGAGAGCGCAGGAATCCCGGAGGAGATCTTAGTCCATCATAAGGAGGACAGTATCCGTATTCCGATGGTCGGGGATATTCGTTCGTTAAACCTTGGAAATTCCGTGGCGATCGTACTTTATGAGGCGCTTCGCCAGAATCAGTTCGCAGGAATGAATCTGGAGGGACATTTGCATCGGTTAGAATGGGATATATAATCATAGGAAGATTCACTAAAATTATAGACAGAATTAATAAAGAAACTGTAAAAAACCTAGACAAGAACCCTAAAAATGTTATAATAAAAAAGACAGGAAAATATGAATTGAAAGTAGGGATCGAGTTATGAAGTATAAAAGAAGTGTGTATCGTACATTTGCACTTATTACACAACTTGGATTAAGTATGATCACCCCTATTTTTTTGTGCGTTTTTCTTGCGGTGTTTTTGGAAAAAAAGTTCTCCATTTCACTGTTTATCCCATTGGTGATCATGGGTGTACTGGCCGGAGGACGCAACACATATTACTTGGCAAAACATGCAAATGAAGATCCGGAAGAGAAAGAGGAAGATCAAGATGAATAGTGCAGACAATACAGCGAAGGAACTGGCGGCTGGCATAATTGTATATGGGATCCTGGCACAGATCATCTGTCTGATCGTGACAGATAATACATTGTCTGTCGCAGCGGGTCTCTGGATTGGAATTGCAACAGCACTCGGTATGATGATACATATGAAGCGGTCGATCGAGGACGCCCTTGACTTTGGGGAAGAGGGTGCGCCGAAGCATATGCGTAAGACATATGTGATCCGCCTTCTTGTTGTAGCAGTCGTATTCGGAGTGACGGCCTACTTTCAGGTGGGCAATATCATTGCGGCGCTGATCGGCGTTATGAGTCTGAAGATCTCGGCGTACCTCCAGCCGTGGACGCACAGAGTATTTGTAAGGCTTCAAAAATCTAAGTAAAGGAGGGTGATCATGTGGGAACTGGCTTAGGAATCTTAGCTGCAGACGGACCTGATTTTATGATACACGGACTTGTGAAATTTCACTTGTTCGGGCAGGAACTGTGGCTGACAACGACACATGTCAGTGTACTGGTTGTGTGTGTGCTTCTGATCGTTGTTGCGTTAATTATCCGCAGTAAGCTCAAGGATACCGAAGGGGAACCTGGAACACTGCAGAATATCGCCGAGATGGTCGTGGAAGCGCTGGACGGCATGGTAAAAGGCAGCATGGGGAAGAATGGAATCCCTTACCGGAATTATATCGGAACGCTGTTTTTATTCCTGATCGTCAGCAACTTGTCAGGGCTTCTTGGACTTCGTCCACCGACAGCGGATTACGGTGTAACACTTCCACTTGGTGTGATAACGTTTATACTGATCCAGTATAACAATATTCGTTACAACAAGGTCGGAGCATTCACCGGACTGTTTAAACCGCTGCCGATTTTATTCCCGATCAACTTGATCGGTGAGATCGCGGTACCGTTCTCGCTTTCATTGCGTCTGTTCGGAAACGTTGTATCCGGAACGGTTATCATGGGTCTGTTATACGGACTGTTATCGAAGTTCGCAATCGGATGGCCAGGTATCTTGCACATATACTTTGACATCTTCTCAGGATGTATTCAAACATATGTGTTCTGTATGCTGTCAATGGTATTTATCAATGATAAAATGCCGGAAGCAGAGTAATCCGCCTCTTAGAAGGCAGGGAAATTTTACGAAAATGAATTGTAAAACAGGAGGAATTTATTATGAGTCAAATTACAAACGAAGCTTTAATCTTAGCATGTTCAGCAATCGGTGCAGGTCTTGCGATGATCGCAGGTATCGGACCTGGTATCGGACAGGGTGTTGCAGCAGGTCACGGTGCATCTGCAGTAGGTAGAAACCCAGGAGCAAAATCAGACATCACATCTACAATGCTTTTAGGACAAGCCGTAGCCGAGACAACTGGTCTTTATGGTCTTGTTATCGCGCTGATCTTATTGTTCGCTAACCCATTATTAGGTCAGTTATAAGAAAAGGTTCCGTACAGAAGCAGATTGAGAAACGGAAGAGAGAAAATAATAGAAGGAAGGAGGCTGAACCTTGGAACGTTTATTTAACCTGGATGCACAACTGCTGTTCGATGCGTGTACACTTGCGATCGCGATGTTCGTGCTTTTCACACTGTTGTCCTACCTGTTATTTGATCCGGTCAGAAAGATGCTCGACGAGCGTAAGAGACGTGTCAAAGAGGAGCAGGATACTGCGAAGAAAGAAAGAGCAGATGCTGTCGTATTCAAAGAAGAATATGAGACAAAGTTAAGAGAAGTGGACAAAGAAGCGCAGGTGATCCTGAGCGAGGCCCGCAAGAAAGCGATGAAGACAGAGTCACAGATTGTTGCAGAAGCGAAAGAAGAGGCAGCCCGTATTATAGCGCGTGCAAACGCAGAGGTTGAATTAGAGAAGAAACGTGCATTGGATGAGATGAAGCAGGAGATGGTAGCAATCGCCTCTCTGATGGCAGGAAAAGTCGTAAAGGCTTCCATCGATACAAATGTACAGGAAAGTCTAATCGATGAAACATTAAAAGAAATGGGTGAACGTACATGGCTAAGTTAGTTTCTAAAACATATGGTGATGCATTGTTTGCCGTTGCTGTTGAGGAGAACAAGATGGATCTGTTCTTCACAGAGGTTCAGGATGTGCTGGAAGTTTTACGCACAAACGAAGAACTGAGCAGATTAATGAATCATCCGAAGATCATCAAAGAAGATAAAGTGAAGATCATCGAAGAAACATTCGGCGGTCATGTATCCCGCGAGATCATTGGTCTGATGACATTATTGATCACAAAAGGTCATTATCCGGATACAGCGTCCGTATTTGAATACTTTATCGGACTTGTAAAGGAAGAAAAGAAGATCGGTATCGCAAATGTGACGACAGCTTTCGCGCTGAGTGACAAACAGAAGGGTGATATCGAGAAACGTCTGCTTGAGACAACACAGTATGAGACATTTGAGATGAATTACGATGTTGATGAAAGTCTGATCGGAGGCATGGTGATCCGTATCAAAGACCGTGTTGTGGACAGCAGTATTAAGACGAAGCTCTATGAATTATCAAAACAGCTGAGAAAGATCCAGATTCACTAGAGCGCAAAAAATAGAAGGAAGGTGGATTCGCTCCATGAATTTAAAACCAGAAGAAATCAGCTCTGTCATTAAAGAACAGATTAAAAGATATGCATCAGAGTTAGAAGTATCTGATGTCGGAACGGTTATTCAGGTAGCCGATGGTATCGCGCGTATCCACGGACTGGAAAATGCAATGCAGGGAGAATTGTTAGAGTTCCCTGGCGAAGTATATGGTATGGTATTGAACCTTGAAGAAGACAACGTTGGTGCGGTTCTCTTAGGTGATAACAGAAACATCAACGAGGGCGATACTGTAAAGACAACAGGCCGTGTAGTAGAAGTGCCGGTCGGTGATTGCATGTTAGGCCGTGTAGTAAATGCGTTAGGTCAGCCAATCGATGGAAAAGGACCGATTCAGGCAACCTCTTTCCGCCAGATCGAAAGAGTTGCTTCCGGAGTTATCTCTCGTAAATCCGTAGATACTCCATTACAGACAGGTATCAAAGCGATCGACTCCATGGTGCCGATCGGAAGAGGACAGCGTGAGCTGATCATCGGTGACAGACAGACCGGTAAGACAGCAATCGCAGTCGACACAATTATCAACCAGAAAGGTCAGGGCGTAAAATGTATCTATGTTGCGATCGGACAGAAAGCATCTACCGTTGCAAATATCGTTCAGACTTTTGAAGAATACGGTGCAATGGATTATACAACGGTCGTTGCATCTACAGCAAGTGAGCTAGCACCTCTTCAGTACATCGCGCCATATGCAGGATGTGCGATCGGTGAAGAGTGGATGGAAAATGGAGAGGACGTTCTCGTAGTATACGATGACTTGTCCAAACATGCGACAGCTTACCGTACACTCTCCTTACTGCTCCGTCGTCCACCAGGACGTGAGGCTTATCCGGGAGATGTATTCTATCTGCACTCCAGATTATTAGAGAGAGCGGCAAGATTATCTGACAAATTAGGCGGAGGTTCTCTGACAGCGCTTCCGATCATTGAGACACAGGCAGGTGACGTATCTGCATACATCCCTACAAATGTTATCTCTATCACAGATGGTCAGATCTTCCTTGAGACAGAGATGTTCAACGCAGGTTTCAGACCGGCGATCAACCCGGGTATCTCCGTATCCCGTGTTGGAGGTTCTGCACAGATCAAAGCAATGAAGAAGATCGCAGGACCGATCCGTATCGACCTTGCACAGTACCGCGAGCTTGCTTCTTTCGCACAGTTCGGTTCTGAGCTCGATGCCGATACAACAGAGCGTCTTGCACAGGGTGCCCGCATCAAAGAGATGTTAAAGCAGCCTCAGTATCAGCCGATGCCGGTGGAATACCAGGTTATCATCATCTATGCGGCAACACAGAAACATCTGCTGGATATTCCGGTAGAAGACGTGCTTCGTTTTGAAAAAGGACTGTTTGAATTTATTCAGACAAAATATCCGGAAATTCCAGAAGCGATCCGTACAGAAAAAGTAATTTCTGACAAGACAGAAGAAGCACTGGTAAAAGCAATCAATGAATTTAAAGCAGAATTTTAGTGCGGTAGCGATTACCATTCAGGTGAGAGGAGAACTATATCATGGCATCAATGAGAGAGATTAAAAGACGTCGAAGCAGTGTGCAGAGTACACAGCAGATTACAAAAGCCATGAAACTTATTTCTACTGTAAAGCTGCAAAAAGCAAGAACCCGCGCGGAAAATTCAAAAGCATATTTCGAATGCATGTATGCGACAGTGACTTCCATGCTTGCAAAGGCAGGAAACATTGAGCATCCATACTTGCAGAAGAGCGACTCTAAAAAGGTCGGAATCGTAGTTGTAACATCAAACAGAGGTCTCGCAGGCGGATATAATTCCAACATCGTGAAGCTGATCACAGGAAGCGGAATCGAGAAAGAAAATGTCCGTCTGTATACGGTCGGACATAAAGGTGCAGAGGCGCTGGAGAGAAAGGGATATGAGATCGTGGAAGATTTCTCTGACGTGATCGAAGAACCTTCTTACAGCGATGCACAGGCGATCAGCAAGAGACTTCTGACTGATTTTGCGGCAGGAGAGATCGGAGAGATCTATGTGGCATACACTTTCTTCAAGAATACGGTAAGCCATATTCCGACACTGACAAAGTTACTTCCGGTTGACACCGCTGCGATCGCAGAGGAGGAAAAAGAGGGCGAAAGTTCTGTGGACAAGCTGACACTGATGAACTTTGAGCCTGCGGAGGAAGTGGCAGTCGGACTGCTTGTTCCAAAATATATGACAAGCATTCTCTACGGAGCCTTTGTAGAGGCTGTTGCAAGTGAAAATGGTGCGCGTATGCAGGCGATGGATTCTGCGACAAACAACGCAGAAGAAATCATCGAGGACCTGGCATTGAAATATAACAGAGCCCGTCAGGGTGCGATCACTCAGGAACTGACTGAGATCATCGCGGGTGCAGAGGCATTGTAGTATTGGAAAACAGATTAGGAGTGAAAAGATGGCAGAGAGAAATATAGGTAAAATCACTCAGATCATCGGCGCGGTATTGGACGTAAAATACGCCGAGGGCCAGCTTCCTGAAATCAACGAGGCGATTGAGATCACAAGATCCAATGGCGAGAAGTTAGTGGTGGAAGTTGCGCAGCATCTGGGAGATGATACAGTAAGATGTATCGCCATGGGTCCGACAGACGGACTTGTGCGCGGAATGGACGCGGTTGCGACTGGTGCGCCGATCACAGTACCGGTTGGAGAACATACATTAGGACGTATCTTCAACGTACTTGGAGAAGCGATCGATGAGAAACCGGCTCCGACAGACGTGGAATATGAACCGATTCATAGAAAAGCGCCTACATTTGAGGAGCAGGCAACCGAAGCAGAAATGCTGGAAACCGGTATCAAAGTAATCGACTTACTTTGTCCATACCAGAAAGGTGGTAAGATCGGTCTGTTCGGTGGTGCCGGTGTAGGTAAAACCGTATTGATCCAGGAGCTTATCACAAATATTGCAACAGAGCATGGTGGATATTCTGTATTCACAGGTGTAGGAGAGAGAACCCGTGAAGGAAATGACCTCTACTACGAGATGACAGAATCAGGAGTTATCAATAAGACAGCCATGGTATTCGGACAGATGAACGAGCCGCCTGGAGCCCGTATGAGAGTTGGTCTGACAGGTCTGACAATGGCAGAGTATTTCCGTGACAAAGGTGGAAAGGACGTACTTCTGTTCATCGATAACATCTTCCGTTTCACACAGGCAGGTTCAGAGGTATCAGCGCTTCTTGGACGTATGCCTTCAGCCGTAGGTTACCAGCCTACACTTCAGACAGAGATGGGTGCTCTTCAGGAACGTATCACATCTACAAAGAACGGTTCTATCACATCCGTTCAGGCTGTATACGTACCTGCCGATGACTTGACTGACCCGGCTCCGGCTACGACATTCGCCCACCTGGATGCGAAAGTCGTACTTTCTCGTGCGATCACAGAGCTTGGTATTTACCCGGCGGTAGATCCACTGGAATCTTCATCAAGAATGCTTGACCCACATATCGTAGGCGAAGAACATTACAATGTAGCCCGCGGTGTGCAGGAGATTCTTCAGAAATACAAAGAATTACAGGATATCATCGCAATGCTTGGTATGGATGAGCTTTCCGAAGACGATAAGCTTACGGTATCCCGTGCGAGAAAGATCCAGAGATTCTTATCACAGCCGTTCTTCGTTGCGACACAGTTCACAGGATTTGAAGGACGTTATGTACCGATCAGTGAGACGGTTCAGGGATTCAAGGAAATCCTCGAAGGAAAACACGACGATATTCCGGAAGGTTACTTCCTGAACGCAGGAAATATTGATGACGTACTTGCTCGCGTGAAGTAGGAGGGAGTTCCTATGGCAGAGAGATTTGAATTGAAGATCATCTCTCCGGATGAAGTGTTCTACGAAGGCGAGGGAACATTCCTCGAATTTGTATCAGTCGAAGGAGAGATGGGTGTATATCAGAACCATATTCCGCTTACGACGATCTTAGAGCCTTGCGTCATGAAGATCCACAATGAATCAGAAGTGAAGAAGGCAGCGATCCTCGGTGGATTTGTTGAGATCCAGAAGGATAAGATCACAGTGCTTGCAGAAGATGCACAGTGGCCGGATGAGATCGATGTAGAGCGTGCGAAAAAAGCGGAAGAGCGTGCGAAAGAAAGACTTGCGAAGAAAGAAGGAATCGATGTACTCCGCGCGGAAGTTGCATTGAAGAAAGCGATCGCAAGACAGAACGCAGTAAAATAAGTACGATCAACAGCAGGATTGATCATAAATAATGGAAAACTGATCGGAAGGTGAGACATCTCACCGCAGAATCAGAGGAATGAGAATACGTTCTGAATGAGAGAAGATTTCATTCAGAACGTATTTTTTCACGTTTCGCGTATTTTTTCATATAGTAAATTAGATGAAATAGGAAAGCGCAGGTATTTTTATGGATTATCGGTTACCATATTATATGGCATATCCAATGCCGCTTCAGTACGATGATGAGCGAATTGAACGCTATGATTTTGAGTATATGAAAAGCATGTATCCAAACACCGCAAAGAAGATCCTTCCTTATGTGGAAGATGAATGCGACCGGATGGAATATGAAGGAAGTATGATGTACGATGAGTATCCGGACCAGCTGCAGCTTAGGCTGATGTGCGGGCGCGTCCATGACCGGATGATGCAGGAGGAGAAGGACGAACTGGAGATGGCAGACGAAGAAGATGTGGAACAGCAGTATTTGCAGATGGGGCGTCAGCAGACTGGAAGGAACCGCCGTGACAGAGACCAGCATATCCGGGAGATGATCGAGATTTTATTGTTCCAGGAATTATTTAAACGGAGAAGTGACCATAGAAGAAGGAGCAGAAGATATTACTAATGAGTCAGTCTGTGGTATTTGACAAAAAGCCGCGATGCCGTGTGCTAGACAGCGTTTACATGGCGCTGACAGATGGACGGCGTAAGAGAATAGGTGTGCGCTGGACGAGGAAGACAAAGTATGGTAAAATACCATATAGATACAGGACAAAACGAGAAAATGAAATTTTTAGAAACCGTTCCGGTATCGTATATTTAGAGAGTTCTTTTGACATGATAAGTATTGAGTGTGGACGATGCAGGGGAGTGTTTTCCCTGCAAAAAACGAGGAAACCGGCGGTCAGCCGGGGCAGAGAAAATGAAAATTGTTTTACAAATAGGAAATATGTGCTATAATACTCCGTGGACTATAAAAGAAATTGCAGGTTACTGGCTGTAAGACCGTGTAAAAATACAGCATCTGCAGAGCAGTAACGATTACCAGGAAATCAGATTAAATAAAATAAATGGAACAATAGAGGTGCGATATGGAGCAATATATAATCAAGGGCGGCAGTCCGCTCGTAGGTGAAGTGGAGATCGGCGGTGCGAAGAATGCAGCGCTTGCGATTCTTGCAGCAGCGATCATGACGGACGAGACAGTTACGATTGATAATTTACCAGATGTAAACGATATTAATGTACTTTTAGAGGCAATGGAAGGGATCGGCGCTCAGATCCAGAGAGTCGACAGACATACAGTGAAGATTAATGGAAGCACAATCGGTGATTTTAGTATTGATTACGACTATATCAAGAAGATCAGGGCTTCCTACTATTTACTTGGGGCTCTGCTCGGCAAATACAATAAGGCAGAGGTTGCGCTTCCGGGTGGATGTAATATCGGAAGCAGACCGATCGACCAGCATTTAAAAGGATTCCGTGCCCTCGGTGCAGAAGTGGAGATCGAACATGGAAAGATCCTCGCAGAGGCAGAAACGCTGAGAGGGACACATCTTTACTTTGATGTTGTGTCCGTAGGTGCGACGATCAATGTCATGATGGCGGCGGCGATGGCTGACGGACTGACCATTCTTGAGAACGTTGCGAAAGAACCTCATGTAGTGGATGTGGCGAACTTCCTGAACAGCATGGGAGCCAACATTAAGGGAGCAGGAACGGATGTGATCAAGATCCGCGGTGTGCAGAAGCTTCACAAGACAGAATATTCCATTATTCCGGATCAGATCGAAGCCGGAACATTTATGTTTGCAGCGGCAGCGACAAAGGGAGACATTACCGTACTGAATGTAATTCCAAAGCATCTTGAGGCGACAATCTCTAAATTAGAGGAGATGGGATGCCAGGTAGAAGAATTTGACGATGCAGTCAGAGTTGTGGCAAACAAGCGCTTAAAGAGCACGCAGGTAAAGACACTTCCGTATCCGGGATTCCCGACCGATATGCAGCCGCAGATCGGTGTGACGTTAGCTCTGTCAAAAGGGACAAGTATCATTACAGAGAGTATTTTTGAAAACCGCTTCAAATATCTGGATGAACTTGCAAGAATGGGAGCAGTCATCAAAGTAGAAGGAAACTCTGCAACGATCGAAGGTGTAGAAAAATTCTCAGGCGCCCGTGTCAGCGCTCCGGATTTAAGAGCAGGTGCGGCACTTGTGATCGCAGGACTTGCGACAGATGGGATTACGATCGTAGATGATATTGTCTACATCCAGAGAGGATATGAACAGTTTGAGAAGAAGCTGCAGGGACTCGGCGCGATGATAGAGAAAGTCGCAAGCGAAAAAGAGATCCAGAAGTTTAAACTGAAAGTAGGATAAGGATGATAGAACTTATCTGAGATTAAGAAGAAATATAGATAACAAAGAAATGGAAAACAGCCTGCCAGGGTAGAATGGTTGAAGAGACCGGGTGCTTTGGCGGGCTGTTTTATGAGAGGGCAGAGACCTCTTTGAGAATTTCTGAAAAACACTCTTGACGCTCCTGCCAATCAGTGTTATGATTTCTAACGGAACAATAACAGAATAATAGAAACTTTCTCTTATTCAGAGCAGTGGAGATACAAAGGATCTGTGAAGCTGCGGCAACCCCGTGAACGGAAGGTGCCAGCCTGAGCGAGCAATCGAACAATAAGAGGATTGATTTATGAGTATAAAGCAGTCCGAATGTTGTCGGGCTGCTGTTTTTACTTTATAAGAAATTTCTCAAATCGTAAAAAATAGTGTATAATGTATGAG
>CAUWEA010000037.1:0-24020 GCA_963557735.1 uncultured Faecalimonas sp.
ACCCCTCAAGAATGAGGGGCAGGGGAGCTGAGAGTGTGCTCAGCACACTTTTTTAAAAAAAACGTAAGCGCCAAATATTAATGCGGTTAGATACAAAATTACTCCAACCCTTTGCAAGTTGGAGTAATTCATGATAATTCATATACGCTTTTTGATAGATTGGAGTTTTTCACTCCAAGGTGCCAGTTCTGATAGCTGTGCATCGGTCATGTCTTTACTTTGTCGGTGCTCCAGCAGAAATTTCAAATATCCGTAAATATTCAGGCCATACACCTTTGCCATTTCAACCATGGTATAAACTACTGCGCTGGCATTAGCTCCTTCTACAGAAAAACTGGCAGATGATTGATACAGTCAACGCTACTCATTCTTCCTATTTTTTATGCGGTTGTGGGCATAGTAAGTCCCGGTTTATTTAGTGTCAGGTTGATCTGCTGACTAAGAGCAGTGGATTTGTATAAGGTGGGGAGGACAGATAATATACAAACGCCGAATATTCTATTTACATTATGATTTGAATATCCATAATTTACTAAATATGTAGTTCAGCACTATAACAATAATATTCGATATTATTTTCGAAAAAAAACTGTCAATTTTTAATATATTTATAAATATATATAAAAAAATTGTCTCAATGATAAGTGTTATTATCCTTGCAATGTAGAATGAAAACATTTCCTTTAAAGGTTGATTTGTGTTTGATTCAAAAACAAATTTTTTATTTGTTATATAAGCGAATAGCACTGCTGATATCCAGGCGAATATGTTAGATATAATCATAGAAACAGCACAAATTTTATAGCTTATATGAAATACAATAATATTAATGCTTGTTGTTAATATACCAAAAATAAGGTATAGAAAAAGCTCCTTTATCTTTTTCCACATGTTCTATCCCCTTAATTCCAAAAATATGTTATTAAATTGTTAAATGATACTAAATATTCAAAGTGTTCATGTATATCTCCCATTGGTCCTATTGTAATATACATTAATGCAACTATAAAAAATACAAAAATTGCTTTCTGTTTATTACAAATTTTCAAAGCTGGTACTACATCAATAGAATACATTTTAACAAAATAGAATAAGTGAATGCAGCATGCAGTAGTACTTAAACTAAACCAACGTCCGTAATCGACTCCTACAATTATCATTAACAAGCCTGAAAAAGGGGCTATCATATATAAAGCTCGAATAAAGCAATTTTGGATTTTTATTTTTCTGGTATTTAAAATTCGAACATAAATATAATAAATTGGAAAAAATAATGCAAAGTAGAATATCAATTCTAGTAATGTTGTGTATGTAGAAAGTTCTCCATAACTCACTTCCCACAGAGTTTCCTTCATCGACCCAAATTCAAAGTCTATCATATTGCGGTTTAATGCAATATCTATTTTGCTTTGAATTAAATTAAAAAGGGCATCTACATCTGTTACATTTCTTTTCCCATAACGGAAAATAATTGAAAAAGTAATCAGAGTTAAAAATATTGTCACAAAAAACCATAGTATATTGTTTAATGATTTCTTTTGAATAACTTTGATTAAAAAGGTTATTCCTATAATTGGCATAAAAAAGCACACAAATCCCTCATGAATACAGATACCCATTACACATAAAATTGGAATAAAGAAAAGAAACTGATTTTTTGCAATCAAATGCATACATAATAGAGTGATCATTACCAAAAATATATCTGGTCTTGCAAAATCACATGCATAGTTTGTAATTGCGGGACTAAACATAAGCATTAATATTAACGCAGATAACAAATGGGGTTCTGTTGATTTTTTTGCTTTCTTTAATAAAAGAAGAATTATAAAAGAGTAAACAATAAAATATAAGACTACGAATGCTCCATAAAAAATTTTAGAATTAATTGTATCTACAAAAATATCTAAAATGGTGCCAACTAATCCTCTGGATACAAATCCACCAGCAGTTTGATAACTCAGTACATAATAATTTAGAATGTAACTTCTCCAAAAATCAGATAAATCCAAATACTGGGGCATGATTCTTACTAAATTTATAGCAACTAAAATAATAGACAGAAGTTCCAAATAATTGTTTTGTACCCATGCATTAATTTTCATAACTCTTCTGTTACTTATCATAGTAATCTAATCCTTTTCTTTTTTGTTGATCTAATATAAATGTAGCTATTTCTGACATGATAGTTTTTTTATCATATAAATACTCATGATGATTATTAAAGTATTTTGAATAATGACTTTTAAAATCATAATGGGGAATTGATGTAGCAAATTCATTAACAAATGGTTGATTTGTAATATACTCATGCAGTTCCCCAATATTTATAGGTTCTGTAGCAAGATTGAGTTTTTTAATTCCATTTTTCAAAGCAGTTTGAATATCATCATATAAATTTTTCAAATTATAAAATTGATAGATTCCTCTGCTATCGGTAAAATTTAAAGCGCTGAAATTTAATTCATCCAATAAATGAAGTAATGATACATATTCAAATGAAGTAAGTTCTTTACATTGATAAAAGCCATCTTCATTAAGAAAATAATAGTTACTGATTTCTTGATTGATATTCTTCAATTCACTCAATTTGTCAGAAGTTAATAATCTTGGAATTTTATTTATAAAATCATATATGAAATTTTTCTTTATATTTTCTCCAAATAAGCCTGGTAATCTTACAATTAAATATTCTGAAAAATTATTTTCTACCCAATTTTCAAAGTATAACCTATTTTTTCCATAAGGCGCTAAATGAGAAATTTTAATTTCTGTATCTTCATATACATCTTTTGGTCGATCATAAACATCTATTGTAGAAATTAAAACTAAACGATGTGGATTAATTTGTTTTATATTATTAATTGCATTTAAAACACTATCAAAGTCTTTTTCTGGAAATTTATTCGCAATATATTTTTCAGCACGAAGACCTGAATAAATCAGGCAATCTGGTGAGGTGCCAAATGCATTGATTATATTTTTAGAATTATATACATAATCTATATGTCCGGTTGAATAAATGTTACTTCCAACAAAACCTGTATATCCTACTAATGACATTTTTGTATTCATAATCTTATTCTCCTCGTATTATAAAATTTTTTCTTCTCTAAAACGTTTTCTCAATAATCTGATATTATGCATATAGTTTTTTATCAGTTTCCAAACATGTACCGTAGTATTATAATCGTCTTTCCACTGAACTGGTAATTCAACAATTTTGTAGTTCATTCGTTCTGCTCTCAAAAGCAGTTCAATTACATAGAACCACCCTTTTTCATCAGCATTAGCATATTCTATTAATTTTTCAATAACTTCTTTTCTAAAAAATTTGAATCCACATATGGCATCTGTTGCTTTTAGATGTAAGAATACTTTTAAAACAAAACTCAATCCGTGTGAAGTTATGTTTCTATACCATTTCCTTCCGGTTGTATTTGAATTTTTGTTCAAGCGTGAACCATTAATAATATCTGTTTCTGGATAAGTTTTAAAAATATTGATAACGTCTTTTAAATGCGAAACATCTGTGGATAAATCAATATCCATATATCCCACAATATCAGCCGTATTATTCTCTACACCCTTTTTTATAGCAATGCCGACTCCTTTTTCTTCTAAACGTAAGTATTTCACATGTTCATAGGAATCAGCTAATTTTTGGGCTATATTTTGTGTTTGATCAATTGAACCATTGTCAACGATTGTCAATATGTATTCTTCAAATGAAATTGAATTAAAAAATTCAATTGTATTTAAAACACCTGATTTTAATCTTTTTTCTTCATTTAAAACAGGCAATAATATATTTAGCATCTTAATATTCTCCATACTATATTTTTTTAATTGATTCAATAATATGATTTTCATTTTTGAAAATTATATTTAAAATTACCGAGAGGTACTTTAAAACTATAGTTAATAAAGAAAAGATTCCAAAAAAGCCTAAAGACAAATATGCCATTATAGGTGTCCAACCTGCTACTGGCTTACTTAATACAAAAACGCCTACAATATAGACTGAAATGACTACGGTTAACAAAAGAAAAAACATGCTAACGGCTAATGAGAATTTCTGGATCGTATTTGTAAAAATCATAAGCGAATCAATTCCTAAATTAAAACGGAAATATTTTTCCTTGGTATCTAATACTTTATTTTTTTGTATATTTGTATCTATGATAGAATGACGTTTTAATCCGCAAGCTGCATAGCATGCTTTTCTATATGCAATAGTTTTGGCCATAGCTTTCGTTCGATTATATGCTCTGCGTGATAAAACACGTAATATTTCGGAATGAATCTTATTCTCTTCTTGTACACCATGGTTAAATAAGGCATAAAATATTTTTGAACTAAAAGATGTGTGCATTTTTTGCGGAACGACTGAAACAATATCATTTCCTGCTAATGCTGTTCTATATGCCTCCATTAATACATTTTCTGAAAAGTCGGCATTAAGCATATCAAATTCAAAAATATAATCTCCGATAGTAAAATCATCTCCGGCGATCATAGCTTTTTCAATTCCGACATAGCTAGAAAAATTAATTACGGAAATTGTATTATGATTTGTATACTGACTTAAATTTTTTATAAATGTATCTACTTTTTTTGTGTCTTCGCCGTCATTGACGATAACAACTTCATAATTTTTAAAATTGCTAATCAGTCCTGCTGCTATCTTTGAGGGAAGTTCATTGATTTTTTTATCTGAAACATTATGAAAATATAAAACTAATGAAATAAAATTGTTCTCTTTCATATCACTTTTCGATATTAATTTTTAATATCTTTTTCCTTTCGTTTATTTATATTAAATTTTTTATTCGAAATCTCCGTCCAAAAATCTATCCATATCATAAACTGTATTAATTTTTCCGGATAACACACTTATAAAAGTCGGACTTTTAGAGAATACTTTTACTACCGTTGGTCTTGAATCATCAATTTCAGATGCCATTAAGATAGGTTTCATTGAAAATAATGATTTGGCATACTCAAATTTGAAATCTTGTTTTAGATAATTTCTGGCAAGTGCTGACATATATGGCCATGCGCTTATAGGTTTTGCGATACAATCGTTACAATTGCCTAATTGTATTGAAGTACAAAAATCTTGACTGGACTCTTGGCATTTAAAAGTCGGACATTTATCATAGGATGTATAATGTGGAGTAAAAGAAACAGATGTCAAAGAGTGGTAGCCTGTCTTTCCAAAAGGCATTATTGAAAAGAATGGACCATCCATAACTGTTATTCCTTTATCTTTCAAAGCATGGTTGGTTTTACAAAGAATAATTTCACACAACTCATATTTGATTTTAAATAATTCAAAATTTTGTCCGAATTTTTCGAGTATTTGATTTACAGAAGCATATGTGGCGTTTAAAACAAAGGGTGATTCCACATCTCCATTGTTATTTATTTTAAGTTTCCATGTATCAGTGCCTTTCTCAACGTATTCAATTCTTGCTTTCATTGATAATTCTACATTTTCAAAAGTACGCAATTCATGAAGAATGTGCTCTAAAAGAATGTGGGCATCATATGTATATTCTTCGCATAAAAATGCGCCATCTACAGTATTAGGATTAAAATATTTACTTGGCGATATTTCTTCACAAGGGATTACCGCACTATCACAAAATTTTTTGAATTCTTCACGATTCGTATAAGAAAAGGCTTGCGATGTTGCATATATTTTCTCAAACTCACTATTCACACAAAAACCATAATCTTTCATAAAACGTTGAAAATATCCGGCAGATTTAATCGCTGTAGAATAAGAACGTGGATAATGGTAACCCATATGTACCCTTGCTTGGTTAATATAGGTTGCTCTCGTAAAAAAGTCTTCTTCGTATTCCAGTAATAAAACTTTTTCTCCTTTCTTTCCGCAATATAATGCTGAATATAACCCATATAATCCTCCGCCAATAATTATTTTGTCATAGTATTTCAAGATCCTTTTCCTCCTTTTCACTAAAACTTAATTTTTCTAAATAATGAATTACAGTATTAATTGTAGAAATACTATTTTTTTTCATCTCAATAGAAATGTAACCCATATAATTATTTTGAATAACTTGTTCTATCAATTTCTTATGTAGAGATCTTTCTTTAATAGTTTCTAGTCCCGGTTCACTTAAATGAATATGATTAATCCATTTATAATCAAGATCTTCTAAGCTTTCATTGTTTTCAATGATTGTTCCAAAATCCAAATTCACTTTAAAACCAGGGCAATTGATTTCTTTTACTAATTCAAAGGCATCCGTTGTTTTATTAATAAAATTAGTTCCATAAATAACCGGATTTGGTTCCAGTGAAAAACAAGTATTATGTTTATATGCAAAATCCCCTAAACACTTAAGGAACTCCTTTATATCAGCTAAAGTATTTTGAGAGTTTTTATTTCTTGCTCTGTTTTTGGGACAACCGAATACTAAATTTTTACAGCCAAGAGCCTCAGCAAAGAGGATTGCCTTTTTTGTATATTCTTTTAATTCCTGTAGTTCATGAGTAGAAGAAAAAATGTTTTCTGTTTTTCCAAACCAGATCGATTGTATAGAACTGATTTCTAACTGGTAACCATGCAGTAACTCACGATATTCATAGGCTTTACTAATATTTTCATAAGGTGATATGGGAAAAATACGTGTTGGTGCGATTTCAATTCCAGAAAAACGACTTTTCTGTAAAATACAATACATATATTCATCATTTTCTTTTTCCCATCCTATATTTGATATGGATAAATTCATTTTTTACATCTCCCCTCTAGCTTGTGGCGTAAGCTTATAAATTGAAACATAATAGTAATTATCAAAATTTCCTTCACCGATATATTCAAGATCTATTTGCAGATCGTTTAATTCTGCTTCACTTAACGGGAAATCTCCCTGACAAAAATACCAGGCAGTTTGGTTTAAAGTAGTAAAGTCAAAATCTTGATCCTTGTAATAAACACCTTGATTATTGTCTAAAAAATATTCATGTTGTGGAAAATAGTATTCCAACACCCATGACGCACATGTTTCTATATTGTTGATAAATATGTCATCATCACCTAAGTTTGGAGCTATTTTATCAATGGTAATCTGAGTTTCTGTAGTATATTCACGCTCGTAAATGATAGGATAATTGAAAATAAACATTACTGTAATTAAAGCTGAAATTCCTAAATATATATCTTTTTTTTTCAAAAAAGATATAGAAACAGAAATAAAAATCCATAAAATTCCACTAACACAAAAATAGTATCTTGAAATATACAACGGTCGAATTATCAATGAGATAATATATCCACTAATTGGTAACAATAAACATATACAAAAACAGCTAAATAAATATATATAGTCTTCAGTAAGCTTATGGTTATTTTGAAATATTTCAATACATATAAAGTAAAAAAGAAAAAATATAATCCCCCACATAAAAACAGAAAATTCATTTGAAAAAGTAAATTTATTTTCTCCTTCAAACAGCATTCTCATAGAGTTCGGAAAAACAGATATTTCTGTTTCGAGAATCCAGAATGACTGTCTTGCAATCATAAATTGTTTAATAAAAAAAGGTAATACCGGTAAATAAGCAACAATAGTTATCATTGAAATTCCAATAATATTTTTTATTGTTTTAAGAGCCGGATTTTTTACTAATAATATGATAAAAAGTCCAGTGTATATAAATATTTCTACAATTAATGCATAATAATGTGTTGCAGCTGCTCCAAGACCTGTGATAATAAATAAAACACGATATTTTACAGACTGATTTTTATAGAATTCATATGCCAACAAAATATTGGTTGTTACCCAAAACATTGTCCAAGAATAAATAGTAATTTCTATATTTTTAGTCATACTGGCGGGTGACAGACCCACAAGTAACGCAAATATAAAAAAAGATTTTTTTCCCCAGTTTTTTTTGATGATAGAACCATCAATTAAAATTGTTAATATGCATGGAAGTATAGAAAAAAGTTTAAACTTCCAAACTTCATGCCCCAAAATAGCTGTCCAAATCTTAACCGTAATTAAATATAATGGTGGTCTCATATCATCAGTTGCGATATATGAAAGTAATTCTCTAAAGTCTAATCGGCACGCATTAATGATGAAAGCTTCATCACACCATACATTGTTATTAAAAATCAACGAAAAATTAATGCAAAATATAAAAAAACAAACAATAATAATGAATTGGTTTTGCTTTATTTGTTTCATTTATAAAAACCTCGTATTTTTTATTCTGATTATCCTCAAGTATCTAACTTAAGGTTTTTATTTATATCTGTGATATTTTAAATAGGTAATTGTGAAACTCACTGACTGAAATTCATACACTCTGTATAGAAATGAGATTAAGCAGAATATTTTAAGTTGAAAAATTAAGCAGAATAAATACAAAAGTTTTAATTGCAGTGAGGAGAGGTATAAAAAAAGATCTCCCAAATTCAGGACTTATGTGGATTTTAGAGTTTTGCAAATACCTATAGATATCTTGAATAAGGAGGAATAGGAATATGTTGAATTATGTAGAGTAAGAGGATTTTCATTAAAGAAGTAAAAATGATGAGAATGACTAATATCGGGAGACATGAAACATGGAGAGAATATTATTTAAAGATTGGGCAGAAGAGTGGCTGCAAAAGAAAAAGAGATTTGTTAAAGAATCTACCTATGCGAATTATTCAATATTAATGCAAAATCATATCATTCCGGCTTTTTCGGATGAGATACCGGAGAGAATATCTACGGAAAAAATACAGGCAGCTGTATTGCAGTGGCTGGAAAGGGGCAGGCTAAATAATAAGGGGAGTTTGGCAAGAAAAACCGTAAAAGATATGGTTGTTATTTTAAAAATGTGTCTGAAAGATTATGAACTCAGTAAAAATCAGGAGATTCGTATTTATTCTATAAATTTTCCAAGGGAATCTTATAAAACAGAGAAAAAAGACGTGCTGACAGAAGGAGAATATAGGAACTTTCTGATGATTATACAGAAAAATCTAAATTATGAAACGTTAGGATATGCAATTTGCTTGTATACAGGAATCAGAATTGGAGAATTATGTGCTTTAAAGTGGAAAGATATTAATTTGAAGGAGAGGATAATCAGGATTGACAAAACAATTCAAAGGATTTATTTAAAAAATGGGAATAAGGGTACAACAAAAATCGTGATTACTCTCCCTAAATCTTCGAAATCTATAAGAAGAATTCCCATAGCTAATCAATTATATCAATTACTGCATTTTTTTCAAAAGAAAAATACAGATACATATGTTTTGACGGGAAAAGAAAAATATATTGAACCAAGATTATATAGAACACACTATAATAAGTTTCTGGAACAACATAATTTACCTTTGATACGTTTTCATGGTCTTCGTCATACTTTTGCAACAAGATGTATTGAGGCAGGCGCCGATTATAAGATAGTAAGTGAATTGCTGGGGCATGCATCTGTGAATACTACATTGAATTTATATGTACATCCACAAATGGAAGAAAAGAGAAGATGTGTGGAGCTTCTGTGAGACAATGCAGGAAAAATTTAGTTGTTGAGAAGGGGATGTCACTTTAATGATATGCTCCCCTCTCGGATTAAAGTTTGGTATCTTTAAGGAAGAATGGATGGTGTTTTAGAAATATCAGAATATTTTAATTGTATGACAGACCAATTACGAATTTTATAACGGTAAAAAATGGAAATAACCATAGATGCCTCCTGAAGATAAACATATTTATAAATTATTATATGTAAGAGACCGGGGAAAATGTACAGAATGCTAAAAAATAATAGCTTTCTTCCCCAAAAGCTGTTATAATGAAACAAGCTTATAAGGTCGGACAGAAAGAGTAGTATTTATTATATTATATGAGGAGGAATCTTATGAAGAGAAAACAAGTTGTAGCATTTCTGTTATGTGGAACACTGACATTAGGTGCGGCAACTCCTGTTATGGCAGCAGAGCCGGAGCCGGCTGTTGAAAAAACAGTAGAAGCAGGGCAGCAGGAAAGTCAGGAGATAAAGCCGGAAGTTACTGGGCCGGACGCTGGGGTTTCCCAGGAGGCAGCGAAAGAAACACAAAAATCTGAGGAAATGAAAGCTCAGGAAGAGCCGACTGCAGATCCGGTTGTACAAGGGCAGGAAGAAACAAAACCGCAGGAAGAGAACGGTACAGTAGCAGAAGAATCAAAGCAGGGAACTCCGGAGGCTCCGCTGAAGGATCTGGCGCTAATGAGTAAGAATCTGACAGAGCTGGTGAATCAGGTAGAAACATTTTATTCACAAATGTCAGAGAAAGAAAAAGCAGCGATTTCAGAAATCACCGGAAGTTCTGTTGATGTTTCCGGTAAGCTTGCCCAGTTAAAAGGAGCAGTATCCGAGACAACGTTAAGTGCTTTGGTACAGAAGTTTCCGCCGGAAGAGGTCACAGCGGTTTTAGATGTCTATGAAGAGCAATTTGTTATGGAAGTAGATAATCTGAAGAAAATATTACAAGATGCAAAGAATTATGTGTCAGATTATGAAGCGTACCTGACAGAAAATCTGACTATTTTGCGGCGCCAGTTAGAGTCCATTCTGGCAACGAACCCGGAATTATTCATGGACGATTATCTTGTACAAATTCAGAGTTATTATGAGAAAGCGATTGCTTTTTCGGCAAATAATAACAGTCCGGAAGAGATTATAAAGCTTTTTGATGAAGCCATGGCTTATGCGGATGACATGGAAAAGCATCTGAATCCGGCAGTCTTGAAAGATGGTATAAAAGCAGGCGCTGCATTTGCAGGCTTTCTGAAGAGTGCACCGGCTTCTATGGCAGGCCAGACAGCATACAGTCTGGGTGGAGGAGACGTTTATACATATCAGAGAGTGGCAGATGAACTGGCGCCGGACGCTGCTTCCTATGGACAGCAATTGCTGGAGGAATATAAGAATGGGCAGCTTTCTTATGCCAGCCTGTCTGATTATAATACATACTATTATGAGAATGTAATGAATGCATACCAGAATGTTTCGGCAACAATTTTAAAAGAGGTCAGTGGAACCGTAGAAGGGGCGAATGCCATTGGATATGCCGGAGCAGAAAAAGAGAACTATGAGACCGCATTGCAGGAATATCAGTCTGTGTTTGCAGCAAAGAACTACAGCGCTCTTTCCGGCGCGGCAGATAAACTTCAAAAGGCAGCAGATGCATATGCTCTTGCAGCAGAAAAGTATGCAAAAGAAGAGGGAGCAAAGCAGTTCGCAGACTTAAAAGAGCAGTTAGTGAAAATCCAGAATGATATAAAAGAGCATTCTGAGTATTATCAGGAGACTTATCTCAAGGAAGTAACAGAGATGATCGCAAAAATGGATGCGGCAGATCTGGATACGATGAGTGGACGCGATATCATTCAGATGGTTACTGATGCAAAAGCAGTTGCTGTAAAACAAGGCTCCAGCTATTCTGAAAAACTGACGGATCTTGTAGCGGATGCTGACAGTATGGTTACAAGCGCCCGGGCATGGTGGGAGTATCTTTCGGAAGAACTGAAAAGTAAGGATCCATATCAGGAAGCGGTTGAGATGACAAACGCGCTGTCAGAGGCGCTGCAGACTTCCAATGGGGTATATGATTTAGAACAGCTCACTGCGGCATACGAGAAGTTTGCTTCTGATTATGCGAAAACAGATGGAAAACTTCAGACAGCAGCAAAAGCAGTCGCGCAGTATGTGCTGGATCAGGCAGAAAACGTATATGCGGAGGAATCAAAAAAAGAACATACAGAAGGTGTTCTGAAGGCTTTTGGAGATGCAATCGAAAATCTGAAAAAACAGATCGAAAAATGGGATTTTAATGGTACACGTTCAGCCGTTGAAGCAGTGAAAGCAGCAGAAAATTCCTTATTAAATGATAAGCCTGTGAAAGATCCGGCGAAAAAACCGGTAAAGGAAGAACCAGATAAAAAGAAGGACGAAACGGTCAGGAAAAAGGTAAGTCCAAAAACGGGAGATGCCGGGGCTGTGGCGAGTCTTCTTGCAATGTTTTCATTATCTGGCGCAGCAGGAATATTAAATATTAAAAAACGCAGAAAAGAAGAAAAATAATGTTTTCCGTAATAAAATAAAGAAGAAAAATCTGATTTACAGATTTTCTGCCATAGAAATGGGCGAAGCGTTTGAGTAAGATCAAGCTTTTCGCCCTTCATTTATGTAGATTGTTTTACGGTTCCATATCTTTCCGCAATGCAATGACTCTCGCATATTTATTTTCACAGTCCTCCAGGACCTCAATTTTCCCTTCTGCGATAAAAGCATCGATTCTTTTTGCATACCACGTATCGCTGATCCCAAGTTGATAGGTTCCTAAAAGATTTCCGATCAGCTTTGCTTCTTTGACTGGCTCTGTCGTGAGATGTCTCCAGATCAGAAAGTCATAGAAAGATTCCGGAACACCGCACAACCTGCCATTGATCACTGCACGGAGCGGGCTGTTGTCAGTTCGAAGTTCATTCCAAAGCTGGGCAAAACGCCGCTGTTCGTTGTGAGAAAGCAGATGCTCATGTGGCAGGTATCCTGCAAATTCATCAGCAGCGACATCGCCCCAGCCTTGTGGAGTGATGATAGTGTCTGTATGGACTCGGTATTCCGGGAGCTTTACGACGCAGACTTCATTTTCATAGTGACATAAGATACTGCATAAATGATAGAACCCGCAGAGGGAATACGGCGCCTCGCTGTACCAGATACGGATCGGTTCCCTTTCTTCCAGAAAATGAAGAAGACGGTGCAGTTCTTTTTCAAAGCGTGAATTTTGCTGATGCAGTTCCATGTCCAGTTCTTCTTTAATATTTCCGATATCAAGCTGGAAGCCAAGACAGATCACATCTGCGGAGGTTCCCTCAATCCAGCCGGAAGATTTGCGCGGTGGCGGCTGTTTTTTCCCGGCGGTAAATATAGAAGTGGGGCCGTCTGTCTTGATGGATATGACGGTACTTTTTGCTGCCTTCATGGAGGCGGCTTCGCTTTCGCCAAATAATACTTCGATCATAAAATCCTCCTAGATGTGTGTGGTGGACAGGTGTTTCTGATAAAAATTGCCAGTGACTTTGGATTTTCAAAGGAACTTTTCGTGTAAGGAAGAAACTAATTTTCACTGCTTTTTGTCAGTGAGAAAATAAACTCTGTGCCGACTCCTTCTGTACTGATGACGTTGATATTTTCCCCGTGTGCCTGAATGATCTCCTTGACGATCGCAAGCCCGAGTCCGGTTCCTTTTTTGTCTTTTCCGCGGGAGAGGTCGCTCTTATAGAAACGCTCCCACACTTTTGTGAGACTTTTCTTTGGGATCCCGATGCCGGAATCTTTGACGGAGACGAATACTTTGTCATTGCGTTCTGTCGTCTCGATTACGATGGAAGAGTCAGGATTACTGAATTTGATCGCGTTGTCGAGCAGGTTGTATAAAACTTGCTGGATCTTCCCGCGGTCGGCAAAGACATTTTCCACGCGTGGATCAAAGAGCAGCTCGATCGAGATCTTTTTGGATGTGCAGGTTCCCTCGAAGGACGCTGCGGTATGTTTGATCGTATCGTGCAGATTGAAGTTTGTCTTGTCAAGAAGAAGGTCTTTTGTATCAAATTCATTTAAGGTCAAAAGATCTTTTGTCAGATCTGTCAGGCGTTCAGTCTCAAACAAAATGATGTTCAGATATTTTCCCTGAAGCTCCTGCGGGATCGTTCCGTCTACGATCGCTTCCACATATCCCTTGATGGATGTGAGCGGGGAGCGGAAGTCGTGGGAGACATTGGCGATGAACTTCTTCTGATAGTCCTCCATATCCTTGAGCTGTGCCGCCATATAGTTCAGGGAGGCGGACAGGTATCCCATCTCATCCTCGGTGCGCACCGGGATTTCGTAGGTCAGATTGCCGGAGGCATACTGGGTGGCAGCCTCTGTGATCTTTCGAAGCGGCTGGTAGATGAAAAAGTGAAATGCCAGCAGGATACAGAAAGATAAGATATAAATGACGACGATCGTGATGTATACATTTCTCAAAAGGGAAGCTGTCTGCTGTTCCAGATCCGCGTAAGGCTTATGGAGCAGTAGATATCCTTTTGTCGTAAATCCCTGGGTGACCGGTGCGATGACGGAGATCACAGTCTCGTCAAAGAGGTCGTGGTAGGTTCCGAGCAGATATTTGGAACTTCCATTCTCGGCAGGATCAAAATCCGGGAGCTCGGACGGTGGAACCGGCATTTCATCTGTCCCGGCAGAAAGAATGACCTGACCGGTGCGGTCGATAAACCATACGGATGCATGCAGGTAGGTGGACATGCCGTCTAACTGCGTATGAATGTCAGAAAGTGTAAGGTCATCGGTGAAATACCCGGTCAGGTAATCATTTGCAAGCAGCGTTGCTTCTTTATAAAGGGTGTCGGAAGTATCCTCTTCCAGTTCGGATATCGTCAGCTCATGGGTGAGCGTGGCGACTGTGAACAGGCAGAGAAATCCAAAGATCAGATAAATGCTGATAAATTTTAAGTACAAAGTGCTGCGCATGTTATTTCACCTCGAACTTGTACCCGATTCCCCATACGGTACCGAGGCTCCAGGTCGGATGGTCTTTGATCTTCTCGCGCAGACGCTTGATATGAACGTCGACAGTCCGGGTATCTCCGATGTATTCGTATCCCCAGATCTGGTCAAGGAGCTGCTCCCTTGTAAATACCTGATTTGGTGAGGAGGCAAGGAAATAGAGCAGTTCCAGTTCCTTTGGAGGCATCTCCACTACTTTTCCGTCACAGACGACAGAGTAGTTTGTCAGATTGATCTCAATGCCCGGATAGGAGACGCATTTTCCTTTCTCAGCGGAAGCGGTCTCCTGGCGGGGAGCCTGATAGCGGCGCAGTACAGCCTTGACTCTTGCGACAAGCTCTTTGGAGTCAAACGGTTTGATCATATAATCGTCTGCCCCTAGTTCAAGTCCAAGCACTTTATCAAAGACTTCGCCCTTTGCGGAGAGCATAATGATCGGAGTATCCGATTTCGCACGGATCTCGCGGCAGACTTGATAGCCGTCGATGCCCGGCAGCATTAAGTCAAGAAGTACGAGGTTTGGCGAATAGCTGTCAAATGCAGCCAACGCCTCCTCGCCGTCATGTACCATCATCGTGTCGAAGCATTCTTTTAAAAGATAGAGGGAGATCAGTTCTGCAATATTTTCATCGTCATCGACGATTAGGATTTTCTGTTTTGTTACCATAGGGTAGGAATCCCTCCTTTATTTCCATTCGATTATTTTCGATTATTTGAATTCTACGATCGTGACGCCGGCATCTCCTTCGCCGAATGCGCCAAGACGGTAAGATTTTACATGTTTTTGTCGTTTCAGATAGTTGTGGATCCCGTTTCTGAGCGCTCCGGTTCCTTTGCCGTGAACAATGCGGACCGGACTGATGTGCGACATGTAGGCATCGTCCAGGTATTTGTCGAGTTCCGCAATCGCCTCATCGACGGTTTTGCCGAGCAGGTTGATCTCCGGGCGGACAGACATTGTCTTTTTCATCTTCATCTTTCCGGAGGAAGTCTTCTGGAGGTTCTTTCCGGTGATAACCGGCTCGTCAATGATCTCCAGATCGGCAATATTGACCTGCGAGCGGAGGATCCCCATCTGCACGAAAAGATCTCCCTTCGCATTCGGCAGAGAGCTGACGGTTCCGGTCAGGTTCAGACTGAGCACTTTTACAGCTTCTCCGAGCTTGAAATCACTTGGCTTATGCTGCTTTTTCGGCTTTTTCGTGTCAAGTTTTACGCCGGATCCGGTTTTTTTGATCTTCTGGCGGAGTCGTTCGCGCTCGCGTTCCATCTCTGCGGCAGAGATGTTTTCTTTTCCGAATTTGCGGAAATTCTTCATAGTCTCATCGGCAACTTCTTTTGCCTCGCGGAGAATCGCATTTGCCTTTTCGTTGGCCTCATTGATAATGCGCTCTTTGCGCTCGTCAAGCCGCTCCTGCTTTTGCTCTAATTTCTGCTTGAGCGCTTCTACCTCGCGCTTATAGGCGGCAATTTCCTGCTGTTCTTTCTCGATCGTGCGTCTGCTGTTCTCAAGATCTGCAAGAAGATCTTCAAAAGATTCATCCTGTTCGGACAGACGTTCTTTTGCATCTGCGATAATATAATCCGGTAGGCCGAGCTTGCTGGAAATCGCGAAGGCATTACTCTTTCCCGGGATCCCGATCAGTAGATGGTACGTCGGACGGAGTGTCTCTACGTCAAATTCACAGCAGGCATTTTCCACACCCGGAGTGGAAAGTGCATAGACTTTCAGCTCACTGTAGTGGGTTGTCGCCATCGTGCGGATCTTCCGTTCGTGCAGGTAAGACAGAATCGAAGTTGCAAGTGCGGCTCCTTCGGTCGGATCGGTTCCTGCGCCAAGCTCATCGAACAGCACAAGAGAGTGCTCATCTACATGCTGCAGGAAGGAGACGATATTGGTCATATGAGAAGAGAACGTACTGAGACTCTGCTCGATACTTTGCTCATCCCCGATATCTGCATATACTTCGTGGAACAGTGCCAGTTCTGAGCGGTCCAGCGCAGGAATATGAAGCCCTGCCTGTCCCATTAGTGTGAAAAGTCCGACTGTCTTTAGAGAGACGGTCTTTCCTCCGGTGTTCGGGCCGGTCACGATCAGAAGGTCAAACGCATCGCCAAGTGTGACCGTGATCGGAACTACCTTTTTCTTGTCCAGAAGCGGATGACGCCCTTCACGGATATGGATGTAACCACGGTCGTTGAAGATCGGTTTGCTTGCATTTAAGGAGAGGGCAAAGGAGCCTTTCGCAAAAATAAAGTCCAGTTCGGTAAGGAGCTTGTAGTTTCTGCGGATCTCTGTTACATAGCCTGCGGCATCTGCGCTGAGATTTGCAAGGATTACCTGGATCTCCTCCTGCTCTTTTCCGTAAAGTTCTTTCAGATCGTTATTTAATTTCACGACAGCCATCGGTTCGATAAAGAGAGTGGAACCGGTGGAAGACTGGTCGTGGATCATTCCCTGCACCTGGCTGCGGTATTCTGCTTTGACCGGAAGACAGTATCTGTCCCCGCGCATCGTAATAATGGCATCCTGCAGATAAGTACGCAGAGAGCCGTTCACAAGCGAAAGCAGCGTAGAATGTACTTTGTCGTTTGTCTGGGAAATACTTCTTCGAATGTGCTTCAGGGTACTGCTTGCATCATCGCTGATCTCATCTTCGTCGATAATGCAGCGGCGGATCTCTCCGGCAAGGATCGACAGAGGCTCCAGCTGGTCAAAATAGACGTCAAGGCAGTCCTGCTCTTCATCTACAGTTTCATGGCGCCCGTAAGCTTTGGCGCGGTTTGTCACTTCCAGTAATTTACAGATGCGGAGCAGTTCATTACAGCCGAGCGCTCCGCCGATCTCCAGGCGCATCAGAGAATCTTCCACAGTGTAGACACCGCTGAAAGAAAGACGTCCTTTTTTTACAATTCTTGTAAAAGCCGCCGCGGTCTGTTCCTGCGCGGTTGTGATTTCGGCGAGGGAGGTCATCGGAGTCAGATAGCTGCACAGCGCTTTTCCACCCGGGGAAGAAGCCTGCTCTGCAAGTAATTCTGTTATTTTGTTGTATTCTAGTTTTTTTAAAGTCTTTTTATTCATAATCATTCACCTGCTTCCATTCTACCTTATATTTGTAATAAAGGAAAGCAGAAATATTCTATACTTATTGAACATTGACAAATGTTAGGGTATACTGTAAAGAGGATGAAAAAGGAGATACGTCATGTCTATGGAGAACAAGGAAGGACCAGAAAAATTTTCTTTTTTGCAAGAGGTGATCAAGGAGAAACCTCTGAATCGAAAAAAGCTCATGCAGAAAGCAATCGGGCTGGCGATGGCAGGAATTCTATTCGGTGCGTTTGCCAGTATTAGTTTTTGTGTGTTCCAGCCATGGTTTGATGCACAGGTGAATGCGGAAGAGGAGATTACAATTCCCAAGGACGAAGAACCTGAAGAACATCCACAGGAAGCAAAGGCAGAGGAGGAAGTCAAAGAGCCGGAGCTTACCATTGAAAATTTTAAAGAACTGGAACGTGCGCTGTATCAGGTGGCTGCGGGGGCGAACAAGAGCATCGTCTCAGTGACTTCTGTCGGAGGAGATGATAACTGGACAGAGGAGGAGCAAAAAGAAGGAACCGGTGCATGCGGCGTGATCATGCCATCCAACAGCAGGGAGTATCTGATCCTGACGATGAGCAGCGTTATCAGGGATGCGGAGAAGATTCAGGTGACCTTCGGGGATGGAGCATCCTGCGATGCCGCAGTCAGACAGAAGGATGAGGTGCTGGGGCTTGCCGTGCTTGCGGTTGACCGGAATCATGTCAGTGACAGCACAAAGACTCAGATCCAGGAAGCTGTCCTTGGCAACTCGAATATGACTTACAAAGGCGATGTGGTCATTGTAATGGGAAGTCCCTTTGGCTATTCCAAAGGGATGGGATATGGCATTATCAGTTCCAATAAAAATACAGTCAGTGTGGCAGACCGGACATACCGTCTGCTGGATACAGACATACCTGTCTCCGCACATGGGAGCGGCGTATTATTTAACACCGATGGGGAAGTTATCGGATTTACATTTGCTGCCGATCAGACGATGGGGGAAAGCAGTACACTGCGTGTTCTCGCAGTTTCTGATGTGAAAGAAGAACTGGAGCGAATGTTAAATGGCAACAGTGTCTCGTATGTCGGGATTGTCGGAACAAATGTGACAGATGAGATCGCGGAGGCGCAGAAGCTTCCGAAAGGGATCTATGTCAAGGAGATCGAGGCAGATTCTCCGGGTATGGCTGCCGGAGTCCAGTGTGGAGATATTATCACGGCGGTGGACGGCGATCCGGTGGTGACTGTGAAAGCGCTGCACAACAAACTTCTGACCGTTCAGCCGGGCGATGAAGTGAAATTGTCAGCAAAAAGACTCGGCTCCGAAGGATATGTGGATATCAGCTATACGGTTGTGATCGGAGGAGCAGAGAAGAAATAAAAAATCAAAATGAGACATTACATTAAAATAGAAAGAGGATAGAAATGAGATATATTAATACATTACATGAGGGAGAGACCATTCGCTGCATTTACCTGTGCAAAGGAAAACGTTCTGCGGAGACACGAAACGGAAAGGCATACGACAATCTGATCTTGCAGGATAAGACAGGAACTTTGGATGGAAAAGTATGGGATCCAAATTCTAACGGAATCGCGGACTATGATGAGATGGATTTTATCGAAGTATTCGGAGACGTCATCTGTTACAATGGCAATCTTCAGTTGAATATCAAGCAGATCCGCAAGGCATTTGAAGACGAGTATGTAGCGGCAGATTATATGCCGACAAGCGAGAAGAGCGTCGAGGGGATGTATCAGGAACTGATGAAATACGTTGCCCAGATCGACAATGAATATCTGCGAAAAGCAGTGGAATATTATTTCAAAGACGATGCGGCATTTATCAAACGGTTCCAGGCACACTCTGCTGCAAAAAGCGTTCATCATGGATTTTCCGGAGGACTGCTGGAGCACACACTCAGCATTGTGAAAATGTGTGAATACTATGTGGGGGCTTACCCGATCTTGAACAAAGATCTTCTGTATGCGGCGGCAATGTACCACGATATCGGGAAGACAAAAGAACTCTCCGCATTTCCGGAAAACGATTATACCGATGACGGACAGCTGCTCGGGCACATCATTATCGGCGTAGAGATGGCAAACGATGCGATCCGCTCGATCCCGGGATTTCCGGAGAAGCTGGCAAGTGAGCTGAAGCACTGCATTATCGCACATCACGGAGAGTTGGAATATGGTTCTCCGAAAAAGCCGGCGCTCGCAGAAGCACTGGCGCTGAATTTTGCGGACAGCACAGACGCCAAATTACAGACATTGACAGAGATTTTCAAAGAAAAAGATACAACAGACTGGCTTGGATACAACAGACTGTTCGAGAGCAATTTAAGAAAGACAAGTATTTAGGAAAATAAAAAAAGAAACATGAAAAAGGGTGCTGCAAAACAGAGAATTTCAGCAGGATATAGACTGCATCAAATCAGAGATGAACTATACCATGTATAAGAAATTATTTTTGCCGCACCCGCTTTCTTTGTTACATAGGAAATTCTTATGTAAAAAAACACGCTTCGCGCGCGAGCAGTGATAAAAATGCCAAAGAGGCAAAGAGAAGTTGGAAATGGATACAATTTTATGGCAGGAGGAAGAGCATGAAGAAAAATGATACAGCGGTCGTGAAGATCGAAGATATCGGGATCAACGGAGAGGGAATCGGAAAAGCAGATGGATATACACTGTTTATCAAGGATACGGTGATGGGAGATCTTGTGGAAGCGAAAGTGATGAAGGCGAAAAAGAACTATGGGTATGCGAAGCTGCTCCGTGTCATCGAACCTTCAAAAAATCGTGTGGAAGCAAAATGCCCGGTTGCAAAGCAGTGCGGGGGGTGTCAGATCCAGGAGATGGATTATCGGGAACAGCTGCGGTTCAAGCAGAAAAAAGTCATCGGAAATCTGGAACGGATCGGAGGATTTGCGCCGGAATTATTAGAAAAGATCACGCAGCCGGTGTGCGGGATGGACGAGCCGTTTCATTACCGGAATAAGGCACAGTTCCCGGTGGGAACTGACAAGGATGGGAAGGCAGTTGCCGGATTTTATGCGGGAAGGACACACCAGATCATCCCGAATACAGACTGTGCGCTCGGGGTTTCCCAGAATCGGCAGATTTTAGAGGAGATTCTTTCGATCATGAATGAGAACCATATCCCTGCATACAACGAGCAGGATTGCAGCGGGCTGGTGCGTCACATTCTGATCCGCTATGGGTTTACAACGAAAGAGATCATGGTCTGCTTTGTGATCAATGGGGATAACCTGCCATGTGCGGACAAATTTGTGGATAAGTTATCGCAGATAGAGGGTATGAGGAGTATAACTTTCAGTAAGAACAAAGAGAATACGAATGTCATCATGGGAAAAGAGATCGAAGTGCTCTGGGGAGACGGCTACATTACCGACTATATTGGAAATGTAAAATATCAGATTTCTCCATTGTCATTTTATCAGGTGAACCCGGTGCAGACGGAAAAGCTTTACAAATATGCGTTAGAATATGCGGGGCTGACCGGAGAAGAGACGGTGTGGGATCTGTACTGTGGAATCGGAACGATCTCCCTTTTCCTGGCGCAGCAGGCAAAGCAGGTATACGGCGTCGAGATCGTCCCGCAGGCAATCGAGGATGCGAAACAGAACGCAGAACTGAATGGCATGACAAATGCAGAATTTTTTGTCGGAAAAGCAGAAGAAATCCTTCCAAAGTATTATGAAACTTATGCGAAAGAACATCCGGGGCAGCAGGCACACGCCGATGTGATCGTTGTCGATCCGCCGAGAAAAGGGTGCGAGGAAACACTGCTTGAGACAATGGTAAAAATGCAGCCGGATAAGATTGTCTACGTCAGCTGCGATTCCGCTACACTGGCAAGAGATCTGAAATATCTGTGCGGGGAAGGGTACGAGCTGAAGAAAGTGCAGGTGGTTGACCAGTTCCCGAATACGGTTCATGTGGAGACGGTTGTATTGATGTCAAAAGTCAAAGAATAAGATAGCGAAAAAGTGTAGAAAACAAGGGATTTCCGGGAGTCGGGGCTTGTCAGAGGATAGGTTCCGGTTCCCGAATTTTTTCATTTTACGGGTAAGTGGGAACTGGTCTATTGTGAAAAAAGGTGGAGAGTTGAGTGGATAGAATGATTGTAAAAAGACTAGTTGTCATGTAGTATATGAATACAGATGTTAGTTAGCCTATGCGGATATTGTTAGATTTGTAGAGGAGATGATGTATGGATAATTTAAAAAAGTTCATTTCATACCACCCATACCACAGAAAGTGGACAAATGCATCGGAATATATTGTTGTGTTAGTACGAATAGTTCAGAACAGTTACAAAGTTTGGCTGCACAAGTATCGCATTTAACGAAAATAACGGCAGCTACACCGCAATGGCTTCTGGTGGATTTGTATATGGATATTTCTACAAACAAAACAAGTTCTTCACGCAAGGAATTTAATCGTATGTTGGATGACTGTACAGCTCATAAACTAGATATTATATTTACAAAGAGCATTAGCCGTTTTGGAAGAGATACTGTTGCAACTATAGAGGCATTGAGCAAATTAAAAAATGTCGGTGTATGTGTAATATTTGAATAGGAAGAACTTGATATAGCAAACACGGACAGGGATTTAATGATTTCAATTATTGAATCTTTTGCACAAGCAGAAAATGAGTCTCGCAGTGAAAATATAAAATGGGGTATTAAGCAGGGGGTTGACTCAGGAACCTCGAAATTATATGATAGAAAGTGTTATGGGTATAAACATAATGAAGAAGGTAAGTTAATTATTGATGAAGAAACAGCGAAAAATGTAAAAATAATATTTGACTTGTATTTGAATGGACAAAGTGTTTTGGGGATTATCAAGGAGCTTGAGAAGCGGAAAATTTCGTCTCCTATAGGAAAGGAGAAATGGTGTAAGAGAACCATCGATGTCATGCTGAGTAGTGAGAAGTATATAGGGGATGTTCGATCATTGAAAATAGGTAAAAGCGAAGTACATTATTTGGCAACAGATAATCATCAGGCGATAATATCAAAGGAAGTTTTTGCGGTAGTGCAGATTGAGAAAAGGCGGAGAAGTAATGTGGAGAAAGATGAGAATGGGGTTAAGAGAAAAAGTGAGAAATATAGTTCTAAGAGAAAATGAACAGAATGAGTGTGATAGAGGTCAATTCAGCAATCTAGGAGGTGAAAAAATATGGCTACATACGCGTATAAAGATGATAGGAGAAAAGATATAATCTATGCTGCAAGCGCAGTAAAAGAAGATCGAAATAAAAAGTTTTACTGTCCCAATCCTAATTGTACAGCACATTTATATATATGTGCGGTTGATGGGAGTAAAAAAGCATATTTTAGGGCGACAAAAAAAGAATTTCCACATGTCCCAATGTGCCCATTCGGTTCAAGTACGGATGAATTCCAAGCAGATCAATTCGATGAAACAACATTTGTATTTGACAATGCTATAGATAACTTATGTATTGTAACTGCGGCACAAAAAGCTCAGAAAACGCCTGGAAATCATAACCAAGGCACAGTTAATAAACATCCACCACGGACGTTAAGACAAATATATTTGATGTGTAAAAGCAAACCTATAACTGAAACATATGGGGACAAAGAAATTGGATCAATGATTTTAGATGATAGGAGCGAATATAGATATCCCAAAGGATGTTTTGGAAATAGGATTATTGAATCTTTTCCAAAAAGAAAGCTATATGATAATACCAGAAAGCAAGTGTATCTGTCGTCACCAATCAATAGTGTCAAATATTCATTTATTCTGCAATTTGCAGATGGAATTTTATATCGAACTATTCGTGATGAGATATATAATAATCGCGATAAGATTATTATTGTTGCGGGTAAGTGGGAAGCATCAGGAGTTTATAATAGTTTTGTCGCAGAAGTTAGTAGTAAAAAGCAGATTGCTATTATAAAATAATCGGATAATTTTCGGTCGCAGAAACTATGGCAAAGAAGTGAATGCCTATAAGGAACACAAACACTTTTACAATGAATAAGCTAATTTGGTAATAAAGTTCTGTGAAGAAAATGGAATTCTGGGTTGATAGGTTAGATAAATAGTATATGGAGTTGACAACCTGGATAAAAGCGAAAAGAAGGGCACATCTTTCCCGGTACTGGGACTGATGTGCTTCAATTATGGACTTTAGTCTGTTGAGCCCATTGGAGTTTTTTGCTGATCCGAAAAATGGAGATGGGCGAAACAATAATCCACCCGCTATGAGGGTGCGCGTCGATTGTTATACAAAAAAATTACCTTTCCGTGTACAATAAAGTTG
>CAUWEA010000038.1:0-23138 GCA_963557735.1 uncultured Faecalimonas sp.
CTATTCTCCGCTTTTCCACTTTCTATGGATTATAATTCTAATGGCAGGTATTTTTCATAGAATCCCAGTATGCAAAAAATCCGGGAATCTATTTTTCTGTCAAATGTGGTGTTTCTAACAGAAGATAACATACATTTTTACGAAGGAGAACTGAAACAATGGATCATTTAACATTATTTTACAAACGACTGACACAGCTGCGCAACAAGCAGGGAATCTCGGCACGGGACATGAGCCTTTCTCTCGGGCAGAGCGAAAGTTATATCAATAAAATTGAAAATGGAAAAGCACTTCCTTCGATGAGCGCTTTCTTTTATATCTGTGATTTTCTGAAAATCCATCCGAAAGATTTCTTCGATGAATCTGACAGAAACTCTGCCACTTCCCAGGAACTTACACAAAAATTTATGAACCTGACAAGTAGGCAGCAAGAACATCTTCTCTTTCTGATTGACGATCTTTTAGCAAAAGATGAATAAATTTGCAAATGTCTGATGTATCTTTCTTCCATTTCATGGTATAATCTGCTATATGTGATATGGATAAAGGAGACAAGTTTCAATGGATGATTTAAGAATTTTACCTGTGACAAATGAAGAACTTATTTTAAATGTGGCGACAATGGCAGAAGAGATCTGGCATGAGTATTTTCCATCTCTGATCAGTGAGGAACAGATTGACTATATGCTTGAGAAATTCCTTTCTTTTGATGCTCTTCTTGAGCAGATCCAGAATGGATATGAATATTTTCTGCTGATCCACGATTATACATTCGCCGGTTTTGCCGGAGTACATGAAGAAAACGGAAGTCTTTTCCTCAGCAAGCTTTATATCCACAAAGATTTCCGCGGAAATGGCATCAGTTCCAAAGTCATGGAAAATCTG
Source organism: uncultured Faecalimonas sp. (assembly GCA_963557735.1). Classification (GTDB taxonomy): domain Bacteria; phylum Bacillota; class Clostridia; order Lachnospirales; family Lachnospiraceae; genus Faecalimonas. Next base: position 886 of record CAUWEA010000038.1, read on the forward strand.
ATCGAGCTTTGCAAAGTCCGCTCGCTTGATAAGATCTGGCTGACCTGCAACCGTGGAAATGATTCCGCTCTTGCCGTCTACGATCATTTTGGATTCGTCCGGACGAAAGAACAAGTAAGCGATATCGGCGGAGGATGTGTGATGGATGATTATATTCTGGAATATGCTGTCAAATAGAAAATCAGCCTGCACCCATGTCTATCTCAACATGGTGCAGGCTGATTTTTTATTCATAATTAAGGACATGCGTATCATTTCCAAGAACTACTGTCCTGCTCTATCCGCTGTTATTTCATCGGTACTACAGCGCCTTCATAAGTGTCTGTGATAAATTTCCCGATTTCTTCACTCTGAAGTACTTCCACAAGCGCTTTGATCTTCTCACTGTCTTTGTTCTCTTTTTTCACTGCGATGATGTTCGCATAAGTCTGAGCTGCCTCAGAATCTGCCTCTTCTTTTGCGATCGCATCTGTCTGCACATTGAATCCTGCATCCAGCGCATAATTTCCATTTAACACAACAAAATCAAGCTCATCTACCACTCTCGCGATCTGTGCGGCATCCAGCTCTACGATCTCAACATTGTGCGGATTCTCTTCTACGTCTTTTTTCGTTGCATTCAGACCGGCATCTTCCTTTAATGTGATGACGCCATTCTCTTCCAGAAGAAGAAGCGCTCTCGCCTCGTTTGTCGCATCGTTTGGCACTGCGATCTTCGCCCCATCCTTGATCTTCTCAAGATCTTCAGATGCTCCCGGATAGATTCCAAGCGGTTCATAGTGGATCTTTGCCGCACTGACAAGATCAGAACCTTTCTCCTCATTAAAGTTATCCAGGTATGGCTGATGCTGGAAATAGTTTGCATCAAACTCTCCTTCATCCACGACTACATTCTGCTGTGGATAATCATCAAACTCTTTGATCTCCAGCGTATGTCCTTTCTCTTTTAAAAGTCCTTTCGCCTCTTCCAGGATTTCTGCGTGCGGGGTCGGGGATGCTGCCACTGTGATCGTCTTATCATCCGCCTTCTTTTCTTCTCCTCCACATGCAGTCAGTCCAACTGCCAGTACAGCAGCTGCTCCTGCTAAAATAATTCTCTTTGCATTTCTGTTTTTCATCTTCTTATCCTCTTACTCTCTTATCTGTCCGTTTGGAAATCTGCATTCCGATTTCCTGTAAAATCTGTACGATCAGTACAAGTACGATCACTGTGATCAGCATGATATCCGTCTGGTATCTGTGGTATCCATACCGGATCGCAATATCACCGAGTCCACCTCCTGCGACAACTCCAGCCATCGCAGAATATCCGAGGATCGTTGCAAGCGCGATCGTACACCCTACGATCAGTGATGTCTTCGCCTCCGGGATCAATACTTTTACAATAATTTTCAGCGGGGAAGCTCCCATGCTTAATGCCGCCTCCACAACACCATGTTCTACTTCCAGCAGGGAAGACTCGATCATACGCGCGATAAATGGCGCCGCTGCAATGACAAGCGGAACGATCGTAGCCGTAGATCCATAGCTTTTCCCGACGATCAGCTTTGTCAGCGGTGTCACCGCGATCAACAAAATCAAAAATGGAATGGATCTTAAAATGTTTACAAAGATATCCAGGATCCGGTTCACTACCGGCATTGGTTTTAAACCATCTTTCCTCGTCACGATCAGAGCGATTCCCATCGGGAATCCAATCACATAGGCAAGCGCTGTCGATACTAATGTCATGTAGAGCGTATCAACCGAACCTTCTGCGAGCATCTTAATGAGTTCCTGTGTTTCCATGTGCGGCAACCTCCTCTACAATAATATTTCTCTCTTCCAGATAATGAATTGCCTGCTCCGCTTTCACATCCTCATCCGGCAGCTGCAGGATCATCTGACCATATGCTTTTCCGTCGATATTTTTCGTATCTGCCCCCATGATATTGACGCGGACTCTGCAATTTAAGATCATATCTGCGATCACCGGCTCAAAAGAAGAATTGCCATCAAATACAATGCGGACATATCTCTTTCCGCCCACTTCAAGCTGATTTGCTTCTTCCTTATATACAAGCTGCTTTGCGATCTCTGTCTGCGGCTTGGAAAATACATCTGTCGCGCTTCCCATCTCCACGAGATATCCTGCATCGACGATTGCAACCTGATTACAGATTTCTTCTACAACTGCCATCTCATGGGTAATGATCACGATCGTGATCTTAAATTTCTGATTGATCTCCTTTAACAGTGCAAGAATTGACTTCGTCGTTGTCGGATCCAGCGCGCTTGTCGCCTCATCACAGAGTAAGATCTTCGGATTTGTCGCAAGAGCGCGGGCGATCGCCACTCTCTGCTTCTGTCCTCCTGAAAGCTGCGATGGATAAGACTTCGCTTTGTCACTTAACCCTACGATCTCTAACAGCTCTTCTGCACGCTTTTTCGCGTCCGGCTTCTTCACTCCTGCGATCTCCAGCGGAAAACAGATATTATCCAGCACATTCCGCTGCATCAGCAGATTAAAATTCTGGAAAATCATCCCGATCTCCTGCCGCTGTCTGCGCAGTTCCTTCTGATCCATCTTGCCAAGATCTCTCCCTGCGATCAGAACTTCTCCTTCTGTCGGCACTTCCAGATAATTGATACATCTGACCAGTGTACTTTTCCCTGCTCCACTCAGACCGATGATCCCGAAAATATCTCCTTCCTGGATCGCCAGATTAATCTGATGCAGCGCCTGGAACGGACCATTTTTTGTATAGAATGTCTTGCTGACATTTTTAAATTCTACAATCGGATTCATCCCTCTCCTCCTCATAAAAAATAAGTAATGATGATGTAAATGCCTGCATATCAGCACCTTTTGGCATTATTTACAAACATACGTCTTATTTTATTGGCTATGGTGATATTTGTCAAGCAATGTCTTCGTTTGTCCGGCGTTTCCCATCTTTTCATACCTGCCGTTTTTCTGTTCTGTTTCTATTCTTCCTCATCAAGATATTCGTAAGCCGCTGCATAATCTTCTGATACGATCATTTCACTTGGAACGAGCCTTACTCCCACTCCCTGCGCATAGATGAGCGTATCTTCCGGAAGTACAATATTACAGCAATGCAGCCCTCCGAGTTCACGCAGCTGATCTTTTACGAACACACTTCCCGTATAGGCATCACGCTCTTTTCTCGCTTCCTCGGTAACCGTACCGGGAACCAGCCACTGAAAGGTTCCATATTCTCCCTCTGTTTCTCCTTCATAATACAGATTATAAACTCCCGCTTCAAAGTCTTTTCCAGCTGTCAGCTTCTCCTCCGCTTTCAGATGCACTTGTTCGGTCAGTGGATTTTTGATTCCGGTCATTTCATTGAGCTGTGCATTTTCTGATGAAAAACGAAGCCGTACCCCCGGAGACAATATTTTCACTGTCGCTCCTGCAAACATTCTTACGTCCTCATACACTGTAACAGAATCTTTCCCCTTTTCATTCTTTTCAGAAAAAAACTCATAGATATAGATGTCATGTTCACTGTCCAATACCTGCATTCCACCATACCCCTCCATCAATTCTGCGGTATATTTTCCTTCCGGAATATGCACACCCACAACATACTCCCCTTCTACCAGCTGATTTTCATAAAATGCACCCGTTTCTTTCAGAACTGCATCCGTCCGTGCATATGGATCATTCTCCTCTGTCCTCTCATACTTTCTGAACTGGAAAAATTGCCGGATTCCTCCCACAAGTGCAGGAATCGTATTAATAAGAAACAGAACAAGAAATATGACTGCGATCGTCTTTGTCCCCTTTTTCCCAGAAGCTCGCTTTTCTTTCTGTACAGAAGAGCTCTGTTCTGCCGCTTTTGCATCCATGCTCCTTCCCATCTCTTCCTGCGTCCAGGTCTCTGCACGATTTTCCTTCTTCTTTCGTTCCTCCGTCTTCTTTTGTTCCTTCGCAGCTTCTGACAGAATCTGTTCCAGCTTCGCCCGCTGCTTTTCATTCTTTGACAGAATCTGCTCTAACTTTTCCCGCTGCTTTTCATTCTCCGGCAAAATCCGTTTCCATTCGTCCAGACTATTTTCATTCTCCGGCAAAATCTGTTCCGGTTCTTTCTGGCAGCTTTCTTCTTCCGAAAACTGTTCTGTTTCCTCCTGACAGGTTTCTTCCTGCTCCAAAACCTGTTCTATTTTTTGCTTCCCCACTTCTTCCGTTGAAGAGATCTGTATGTCCTTCTCCTGCCATCTTTTTTCTTCCTCCAGATCTTCTCCGGATCCAGACGGATGTGTTTCTGTTTCAGATTGTTTTACATCATATTCATCCCACATCTCCTTCTTTTTAAACTGATATCTGCTGTCAGTTTTTCGATTATCAAGTCCACACTCCTGACAGATCCCATTCACCAGTTTTCCACCGCACAAGGTACATTTCCTTCTTCTCATCCGCTTCCCTCCTTAGGCTGCTCCTCTTTTGTTTTTTCTCATTATAACTGTTATCCAGAAAAAATCAACGAGCAAACAAAAAAATACCGAAATACTTATCATTTTAAGTATTCCGGTATCCAATAAAAAATCGGAGTGACAAGATTTGAACTTGCGACCTCTACGTCCCGAACGTAGCGCTCTACCAAGCTGAGCCACACTCCGAAAATAAAAACTTCACTGTATTCAATGAAGTTCAAACTACGGAAAAGGGATTCGAACCCCTACTAACAGAGTCAGAGTCTGCTGTGCTACCATTACACCATTCCGCATTATCTGTTGTTGTTTTGTTGTGTTTGTTTTTGTGTCCCTCACTCAACAAAACCTATTATAGCAGAGTTACAGAAAAAGTCAACACCTTTTTTGAAATTTTTTTATTTTTTTTGATTTTTCTTATTTTGCATGTTTTTAAGCGGATTTTGATACCTTCTTCCACCACCTGCTTCCCTTATCACTTCATCTACCCCCTCCCATCTTGCCTTTCCCTCTCACCCACTGCTATAATATTGACAGCAATACATTTTCACTTTTCTTTTGGAGGTCATTATGAAACAGTATTTTAAGATTGGAGAAATATCCGAACTTTATCATATCGGTACAGACTCGCTCCGCTATTATGAAGAACTTGGAATTTTAACACCGAAACGCGGCAAAAATAACTATCGTCTTTACAGCATCCATGATATCTGGCGATTGAATGTGATCCGTGATCTGCGACAGCTGGGCTTTTCTCTGGAACGCATCAAAGAATACTTAGATGACCGCAGCATTTCTTCCACGCAGAAATTACTCTGCGAAGAACTTGCGATCATCCGCCAGAAGCTTTCTGAGCTGGAGAAGCTTCAGAAAAATGTCTCTGACCGTCTTTATACACTGGAGCAGGCTGTCCGGCAGCCTATCGGAGAGGTGGAGCTTGTCACCTGCCCAGACCGCTGCTGTCATCTGATTCCCTCCGGCTATGACACCGACGAAGAAATGGATATCCTGATCAAACAGCTTTTAAATAAAGACCGCTCTCACCTTTATATCATCGGAAATAACCGCATCGGCTCCCGTCTTCCGCTTTCCGCTGTGACAGCGGGAATTTTTCGCGGCTATGACGGTGTATTTATCATTGCAGAGAACGGACCGGTTCCGATCGAGGGAGGTACTTACCTGAGAATCTGTTACCGTGGAGCATCCAATCAGAATGATCACTATGTCCCTCTGCTCCTTTCCTACGCAAAAAAACAGAACCTCACGCTGCAAGGTCCTGTTTTAGAATTATTATGGATCGATATCCATCAGTCGGAAACAATCCAGGAACATATCACAGAGCTTCAGGTGCGCTGTATGCCTTCCATCTGACAGATGCCCTGCGATTTCTCTTTTGGGATACTCCGCCCGGCTGTATCAGGCATTTTGCAGCACGATCAATAAAGTTCTCCATCGAAAACGACAGATGCGGGTCCCGTCATGTAAACGACATTTTTCTCTCTGTCCCACTCAATCTTCAGATCTCCTCCGAGCAGGCACACTGTCACCGAATCGTCTGTAAGACCATTTACCATACTTGCCACTGCAACTGCACAGGCTCCGGTCCCACATGCCAGTGTCTCCCCGGAACCTCTCTCCCAGACGCGCATCTCTACGGTCTGACGATTGAGCACATGGGCAAACTCGGTGTTCACACGATTCGGAAAGCATGGATGATGTTCAAACTTCGGTCCGATCTTTTCGATTTCCAGTTCTTTTATCTCATCCATATATACGACTGCATGTGGATTTCCCATTGAAATACAAGTCATCCGGTACTCCTTCCCGTCAACATCGATCGGGACATCAACCGCATCCAGTTTGCCTGCTTTTACCGGAATCTGTTCCGGCACAAAAATCGGCGATCCCATATCGACTTTTACCTGGGATACTTTTCCGTCTTCCACCATGAGACTCAGATACTTGATCCCGCCGAGTGTCTCCACCGAAATCTCTGTCTGATCCGTCAGTCCGTAGTCATACACGTATTTGCCGACACAGCGGATGCCATTTCCACACATCTCTCCTCTGGAACCATCGGCATTGTACATTTTCATCTCAAAATCTGCATGTTCCGAAGGACAGATCAGGATCAGTCCGTCAGATCCTACTCCATAATGACGGTCGCTGACCTGTTTTGCCAGCCCCGAAGGATCTTCGATCTCTTTCTCCATACAATTCACATATACATAGTCATTTCCCAGTCCCTGCATTTTTGTAAACTTCATCTTCTCTTCCTCTCTCTTATTTCTTATTTCTCTGTGCCAGTCTCTTCCATCATCTTTAACAGCATCTGCGCCGTCTCTGTCATACTGTTCCCGCTTTCCATACTGCATTTCTGCAAATACCGGTGGGCTTCTTCCTCTGACATGCTTTTCTGATTCATCAACTGTTCCTTTGCTTTGGAAATAATCTGGTTCTGCCGTTCATTTCGTCCGCCTTTTCTCTGCCGCCTTTTTTTCCTGTCATCTGCTGAGATTTCTTCCATCTGCCGTACCTGCTCCAGCAGATCCTGCACTTTCAGCGGAAGCGCCAGCGTCCTTACCGACTCTTCTTCCTCCACCGGATATCTTCCGGTTGTAAGGACAAGCATCTGAAACGTCTTTGGAAGATCTGCGCGAAGCTCCCCGCACATCATGTCTGTGAGCTGGCAGGAACAGATTACGATTCCTTCTCCTAGAAGATCTGTATAATTTAATATTTGCGTACCGGAAGTACAGACTCCCGCTACATCAAATCCATTTCGGACAAGCAGATTTCGAATCTGTATCCCCGTCTCCCGCTTCGGGATCCCCACTATGATCCTGCTCATGCTCATCCCTCCCTGCATCTTGTTTTATCTGACAGAGCATTTTATATCCGGTGCAAATACCGATCCAGTTCCCAGTCCGTAACCTGTGCACAGTAATCCTGGTATTCTCTTTTTTTCGCCTGCATGTACTTCTGCGACAATTCTCTTCCGATCACACTCTGGATCAGTTCATCTCCGGCAAATGCTTCTACCGCCTCCGAAAGACTTTTCGGCAGCCGGAAGACTTCTGTGCTTTCCTGCCCTTCTTTTACCGATGGATTCTCATCGATACATGCCGGCGGAAGGATCTGATTCTCTATTCCATCCATTCCCGCTGCCAGGCATACTGCCAATGCCAGATATGGATTTGCCGCCGCATCCGGGCTTCTTAATTCGATCCATTTTTTCCCTTCTCTTGCAAACGGAATGCGGATTAGCGCACTTTTCTTCTTCACTGACCAGTTGGCATAGACCGGAGCATCAAATCCCGGTATCATTCTTTTATAAGAGTTGACGATCGGATTGGCAAACAGCGAGATTGCACCGATATGTTTCATCAGACCTCCGATAAAATAGTATGCATCTTGGCTCAGCCCATATGGGTCCTGCCCGTCGAGGAACAGATTCTTTCCATCTTTCTGGAGCGTCAGATTCAGATGCATCCCGGAACCTGCGCTCTCACTTTTTGGCTTTGGCATAAACGTCGCATGCAGTCCGTGCCTTTTCGCGATCGTCCGCACAACCATCTTAAACGTCATGATATCATCTGCCGCAGGCAACGCCTCACTGTGCCGAAATACAATCTCATGCTGTGCAGGAGCGATCTCATGATGGGAAGACTCGATCACAAATCCCATCTCCTCCAGCGTCAGTACAATATCTCTCCTTGTATTCTCTCCAAAATCCATCGGATCCATATCAAAATATCCGGCACATTCATGTGTCACCGTTGTCGGTGTCCCTTCCTCATCTATATGAAATAAGAAGAACTCACATTCACTTCCGACTTCCATCGTGTATCCCTTTTCTTTGGCCTTTTGGATCGTTCTCTTTAAAATCTGTCGTGAATCACTCTCAAACGGAGTTCCGTCACTCTTACAGACGTCACAGAGAAAACGTGCCACCTTTCCCTGCTGCGGACGCCACGGAAAGATTTCAAATGTACTGAGATCTGGGCAGAGATACATATCTTCCTCCTCCACCTGGATAAATCCTTCCATACATGAGCCATCAAATATGCACTGATGATCCAGCGCTTTCTGAAGCTGGCTTGCTGTGATCGCGATATTTTTCAGTGTCCCAAGCATATCTGTAAACTGAAGGCGGATAAATTCAATATCCTCCTCTTCCACGATCCGTATAATATCTTCCTTTGTATATGTTCTCATAGTCCCCTCCCCGGTCAGAACCTTTTCTTTTTCTGCTATCCAGAAAAAGGGCGTTCCTCCATAGAAAACGCCCTCGTCTGTGTTTCATCATAACAATCTCTATTTTATTTGTCAACGAAATCGCTGTTATTTTGTGACTGCTTTTGACAATTCATCGATTCGTCTAAGCTCCTCTTCACTGAAGTTTGTTTTTTCAACGATTTTTACATTCTCCCGGATCTGCTCCGGCTTGGATGCTCCGATCAGGACACTTGTCACATCCCCATCGCGAAGTACCCACGAAAGCGCCATCTGCGCCAGTGTCTGTCCACGCTCTTTTGCAACTGTATTCAATGCCTCCAGTTGTTCCAGACGTTCCTTTGTAACTGCGCTTTCCTTTAAGAATCTTCCGCTCTTTCGGATCCGGCTGTCCTCCGGGATCCCATGCAGGTAGCGGTCAGAGAGAAGCCCCTGCGCCAGCGGGCTGAATGCGATCAGTCCGCATCCATTTTTCTTCGCAAATGCTTTCAGTCCATCCTCCTCGATCCAACGGTCCAGGATCGAATAGCGGATCTGGTTGATCACGAAAGGACATTTCAGTTCTTTTAAAATCTCCATCGCCTGCACCGTATGTTCCAGGTCATAGTTGGAAATCCCCGCATACAGCGCCTTTCCCTGCTTCACTGCTGTGTCAAGCGCCATCATGCTCTCCTCAACCGGTGTCTCCGGATCTGTGCAGTGATGATAAAAAATATCGACATATTCCAGCCCCATACGCTTCAGACTCTGATCCAGACTCGCAAGCATATATTTCCTGCTGCCGCCTCTCCCATAAGGACCATCCCACATCTCATACCCTGCCTTTGTACTGATGATCAGTTCATCGCGGTAAGTTCCCAGATCCTGCTTCAGGATCTTTCCGAAATTCATCTCTGCACTTCCCGGCAGCGGTCCATAATTATTTGCCAGATCAAAATGTGTGATCCCCAGATCGAATGCGGTAAAGCACATCTGCCGCATCGATTCAAAGTCATCGTTTGTTCCAAAGTTATGCCAAAGTCCAAGCGATACCGCCGGAAGCTTCAGCCCGCTCTTCCCACTTCTGTGATACTTCATTGTGCTGTATCTGTCTTTGTTTACGTGATATTCCATCCCTGCGTAGCTCCTTTCGCGCTGCATTTTCTTTTTATTTTACTTCTTTCCGAGCTCTTTTGCAACTTTTACGCACGCTTTCATGGCTTCAATGACACTGCTTCTGAATCCTTTTTCTTCCAGCACACGCACTGCCTCAATCGTCGTTCCCCCCGGCGAACATACCATATCTTTTAATTCTCCCGGGTGTTTTCCGGTTTCCAGTACCATCTTCGCACTTCCATAGACTGCCTGTGCCGCAAACTGATATGCCTGCGCCCGCGGCATTCCGTCTGCCACTGCCGCATCTGCCATCGCTTCGATAAATAAAAAGACATATGCCGGTGAACTTCCGCTCACAGATACTACCACATCCATCAGCTTTTCACTTAACACTTCCGCCTTTCCAAATCCGCTGAAAATCTTGCAGACATAAGAAAGTTCTTCCTCTGTCACCAGTTCATTTTTGCAGATCCCTGTAATCCCCTCTCCGACAAGCGCCGGTGTATTCGGCATCGTCCGGACGATCTTTACCGGTTTTCCAAACAGTTCCTGCAAATGTTCCAGTGTCTGCCCCGGAGCGATCGTAACAATGATCTGCTCCGCTGTCACAAATTCCCGTATCTCTTCGATCACAGACGCGTAAAACTGCGGTTTTACAGACAGAATGACTACTTCTGCAGTTTTCACCACTTCTTTATTATCTGTTGTCACAGAGATTCCAAGCTCTTCCTTCGTCTGCTCCAACCCCGGCAGATAAAGATCTGATGCGATCACCTCTTTTGGCAGCAGAAGTTTATTTTTTAAAATTCCGCCCATCATCGCCTTTGCCATATTTCCGGCACCGATAAATCCTAATTTCTTCTCCATATTTCTCTTCTCCTTTCACAGAAGCTCCAAACAGCAGCTCTCCTAGTTAAATGATTGTTCCGTACGCTCAATGATCTCGTCCTGAAGCGCCTTGCTGAGATTTCGGAAATGGTCACTGTATCCTGCCACACGAACGATCAGATCCTTATACTCTTCCGGGTTGTTCTGGGCATCGATCAGCGTCTGTCTGTCAATGACATTGAACTGGATATGATGTCCATCCATATTGAAGTAACTGCGCACAAGATTTGCCATCTGTGTCAGTCCTTCTTCCCCTGCAACAACACTCGGTGTGAATTTTTGATTCAGAAGTGTTCCTCCGGTCCGCACATGATCCATTTTGGAAGCAGATTTCACAACTGCGGTCGGACCGCAGATATCTGCACCTTTCTCCGGGGAGATTCCTTCTGATACCGGCTTGTGCGCGAGACGTCCGTTCGGACTTGCCAGCATTACCTCACCGAAATACACGTGGCACGTCGTCGGGAGCATATTGATCCGGTAAGTACCACCCTTCATATTTGGTCTTCCGGTCACCGTGTGATAATAAAAGTCAAAAACTGCCTGCATCACATCATCCGCATAGTCATCGTCATTTCCATATTTCGGCGTCTTGTTGCGTACAAGATTTGCAATCATTTCGTATCCTTCAAAGTTATGCTCCATCGCTTCCATCAGCTCTGCCATCGTAAACTTCTTCTCATCAAACACATTGTATTTGATCGCTGTCAGAGAGTCTGTGATCGTACCGATCCCTACCCCCTGCAGGTAGTTGATGTTATAGCGCGCTCCTCCGGCATTGTAATCTTTTCCGGTGGAAATACAGTCGTTTGTGATCACTGACAAAAATGGCGCCGGCATATATTCTGCATAGATCTTCTCAATGATATTGCTTCCTTCCATTTTGATATCTGCAAAATATTCTACCTGCTTTTTATAAGCATCAAACAGTTCCTCATAAGAATGGAACTCTGTCGCTTCCCCAGTCTGAAGTCCGAGCTGCTTTTTGCTGACCGGATCAAATCCATTGTGCAGTGTGATCTCTAAAATCTTCGGAAGATTGAAATATCCGGTCAGAATATACGCTTCATTTCCAAACGCACCGGTCTCCACACATCCGCTCGTTCCGCCTCTTCTCGCATCCTCGATCGATTTTCCCGCATTTAACAATTCCTGGATGATCGCCTCCGTATTATAAAATGCCGGCTGTCCCCATCCTTTTCTAGAAATCTCGCAGGCACGCTTTAAGAACTTCATCGGTGTCTTCTTACTGATCTGTACATTGGAGCTTGGCTGCAGAAGCTTCATCTCATCCATACAGTCTAAGATCAGATAGCTGACCTCATTGACTCCGTTCTGTCCATCCGGCGTGATCCCTCCGGTGTTGATATTGGCAAAATCCGTGTAAGTGCTGCTCTCTTTTAAGGTGATACCTACTTTTGGCGGTGCAGGCTGATTGTTAAATTTCACCCAGAGACACTCTAAAAGTTCCAGCGCCTTCTCATCGTCTAAAATCCCCGCCTCGGTATCTCTCTCATAGAACGGATTCAAATGCTGGTCCAGTCTTCCCGGACTGTATGCATCCCATGGATTCAACTCCGTCGTCACCCCAAGATGTACGAACCAGTACATCTGGATCGCCTGCCAGTACGTCTGCGGCGCATGCGCCGGAACCACATCGCAGTTTGCCGCAATCTGCAGCAGTTCCTGCTTTCTTACTTCATCTTCCTCTTTCTCTGCAAGTTCTCTTGCAAGCGCCGCATAACGCTCTCCGAGGATCATGATCGCATCGCAGGCGATCTCCATCGCATTTAACTGCGCACGCTTGTCAAGCGCTTCCTTGTCATTGAGAAAATCCAGACGGTTTCTGCTCTCGATGATATCCTGCTTGTAATCGAGAAATCCTTTTTTGTAGATCTTCTCAGAACCAACGGTGTGCCCCGGTCCTCTCTGCTCCATAAATTCCGTGAAAATCCCTGCCTCATAGCATTCTTTCCACTGCTTACTCATGTTATGAATGATCTTATGACGGATAGAACGATTCTCCCAGTATGGGATAATCTTCTCCTCCTGAAGTTTTAAATCTTCCTCTGTCACTTTAAAACTGATCAGATCCCGGTCATTCATCACATGCATGTCCTCCAGCGTATGACAGCAAAGTTCCGGGAATGTCGGCGCCGACTGCGGGCTGTCCCCTTTCTCTCCGACGATCAGTTCTCCTTCATTGATACAAAGTGTCTTATTTGCCATAAAATGCTTAAATGCCAGCGCTCTCATCTCCGGCACACTGACAGAACCTTCATACATCATATACGCGTCCGTCTCCAGATCCGCACGTTCCATATAAATATGCGGGATCGCATTCACACTCTGTTCTCTCAGTTTCTGAATTCTTTCGTTCATACCTCTTCCCATGATCAACCTCCGATTTTTGTATTTGCAAATCCATTTTGAATAAATTGTCTCTGAAATGCTTCCATCTGTTCTTTTGGCGGGATTGTAAATGCATCCCCTTTATACCTGATATCCAGCTTGTCATATTTTCCTCCGGCAATCTTATGATACGGAAGCAGATTGACCTGGCTGACAGAAATAGATTTCTTCAGAAAATCTATGATCGCATCCATATCCTCCTCCGTATCATTGACCCCGCCGATCACCGGGATCCGGATATAGATCCTGGCTCCATGCTCACTGATAAAACGGAGATTCGACAAGATCAGTGCATTATCTTTCCCCATATATTTTTCATGTTTCACCGGATCCATTGTCTTGATATCATATAGAAACGTATCTACATAAGGAAGCACCCTCTCATAGTTCTCCCGCGGTGCATAACCGCACGTATCGACCGCCACATTGTAGCCTTTCCGTTTCAGCTTCTTTAACAGCTGCTCGATGTAATCCATATTCTGCGCCATGACTTCACCGCCGGACAATGTCACTCCTCCGCCGGACTCTTCATAAAACATGCAGTCCTTTTCAATCTCTTTCATCAGTTCTGCGATCGTATATTCTTTGCCGACGATCTCTCTCGCATTATTGACACAGTGATCCAGACACTCCCTGCAAAGTTCACATTTTGTCCGGTCTGTACATGCAACACCATTCTCCACCGTAACCGCATGATGACTGCAGATCTGCTCACATGCATGGCATCCTCCACACCGGTCCGCATGGAACATCAACTGCGGTGTGAATTTCTGGCTTTCCGGATTATGGCACCACCAGCATTTTAAATGGCAGCCTTTGAAAAAGACCGTCGTCCGGATCCCATCCCCATCATGGATGGAATATTTCTGAATATTCATAATCTCAGGATTGTTCATGATCCCCTCCACCTTTCCCCACCTGGGAACTTTTTACAACTTACGTTAATTCTTCTATAACCCATATGAAATTCTTTTTCGAATTTACATTGTTTTATTTTCATAAAAATGAAATTTTCTCTGTTTCTGCTATTATATCACAGCATTTTTATTTTGTCATAAAATTATTCGATATTTTTTATTTACTTTTTTCATAAAAACTTTTTAGAAATTTTATAGAATTCATTCTCTGTGAATTGATTTTTGTCTTTAAATCCTTTATCATAGAATTATCACTAAAAGAAATGGAGAATCCGGGATGAATAAAAGTGCTGTTATCGGGCTTCGCATCAAAGAACTGCGAACAGAAAAGAAATATACCTTGAAATATGTCAGTGAACAGACGGGGCTTTCGATCGGCTTTCTCTCTCAGTTAGAGCGCGGACTGACCAGTATCGCCATTGACTCTTTGGAAAAAATTGCCCATGTACTGGAAGTAGAACTTTCTTCTTTCTTTGATCTTACCTCTCCTCAGGAGCCAAAATATGTAGTGAGAAGCTATGAGAAAGAAACGACACTTGTCAATTCTGAGATCATTGAGTATGCACTGACGGATCATCTGACCAGCTTTGATCTTCTGCCTCGTCTTGTGGAGATTATGCCTCCCCTTCCTGAAGAAAAGGAAACACTGGAACTCTACCATCACACCGGAGAAGAATTCATCTATATTCTGGAGGGAATCCTCACAATGAATATCGACGGGATGATCTGTCAGCTTTATCCCGGAGATTCTGTTCACATCCCGTCAAGCATTCCACACAACTGGTCTAACAAAACCAGCCACATTACAAAGATTCTGACGGTGCACAGTCCCAATCCACTGAAAAAAGAAGACTGATCCACCAGAAGTCCAGGCGGAAGACAGATTAATTTTCATCCGGAAACTGTCTTCCTTTGACATCCAGATGATACTCATCTTTATACAAAAGATTGGAAAGCGGCACTATCCGATACCCTTCTTCCTGCAATTTCTCAATCAACCTCGGCAACGCATCTTTCGTATATTTTGCCTCACTGTTCAATCGAATGATCGCCCCCGGCTGCAGTTCTTTATTTTCCATCACCGTTTTTATGATCTCTTCCGTTCCGTAATCTTTCCAGTCCATGGAATCTATGCTTCCCATCACGGTCAGATATCCCACCTTTTTTGCAGTCAGCAAAATCGTATCATCAAATGCGCCATAGGGAGGCCGAAAAAACTTTATCTCTTTTTCGGCCAATTCTGTCAGAATCTGATGCGCTTCCATCACTTCTTCTTTAATCTCCGCTTCCTCAAGCTGTTTCAAATTACGATGAGTCATCGAATGATTGCCAATATCATGCCCACCCTGCACGATCTTCTGAAGTTCCTGTGGATATGTTTCTGCCCAGTTCCCGGTAACAAAAAAAGCGGCACGGACATCATATCTGCGCAGGATCTCGAGTATCTTGTCCAGATTCCCATGACCCCATGCACACTCAAATGTCAGTGCCGCCTTCTTCTCTTCTGTTTCTGCCGACTGGATCGGCAATTCCTTTCCATAAACATTATTACTTACTGTAACAAACTCCGGAACATACCAGACCATACCTGTAAACAGCAGAAATATTCCTATGACCAGAAAGCTATATTTTCCCAGTTGTTTCATATTGGTCTCCATTTTCTCTTTACTCTACTATATGCCTCTCACTTCTGCAATATCTCTCTTCTCTTCTTTTTCACTTTTGCACAAAATGTATGAAAATACTCTTTCTATTTTTCATACATTTTTTATTGTATTTTATTTCTATTTTTGATAAAATATTTATGGAAAATCTGATAATAATATATTTAACTGTCACTAAATATATTTTCCATTTTATTGATTAGGAGGTGATTACATGAAGAAATATATCTGTGAACCATGTGGGTACGAATATGATCCGGAAATCGGTGATCCGGACAACGGAATTGCTCCAGGAACATCTTTTGAAGATCTTCCGGAAGACTGGGTATGCCCGATTTGTGGTCTTGGAAAAGAAGTATTTGTAGAAGCCTAATGATGAGGGATCACGTATTTTATTTATAAAAATCCAGATAACATCTATCTCTGTCAGACAAGATAGACGTATCTGGATTTTTTATTACCGGCTTTCTAATATTTCCTCCATCAGCACAGAAACTTTGTAAGCTCCACTCTCACCAAGATGATCTGAATCGATGAAATCTTCATCTGTAAACAGATCCGTTTCATTAAAATCCACACTGTGAAACATTCCATCTATTTCATCCAGTACTTCTATAAAACGTCCACGCACTAACGGATCCAGTTGTCCCATATATGCCTTTGTAAACGGCAGCACAACAATCCACACCTCTATATTCCACGCATTGCACTTCTTTACAAACGCTTCCAGAAGATTTTTGTTTTCCCGGAAAGTAGCTTCTCTGTCTGCTGTCTTATTGTGCGTCGCCGTACGCTTAATGGCAGCTTCATCCTTTTCTTCCCGGGATAACTCTCTCCAGAAGGCATCTTTTCTCATCCATGTACACAGCCGGGCTTCTTCCTGCACACCTCCATTCAGAAAATATGCTTCTCCCCGTTCTCTGAACAGATCTTCTGAAATAATCCGTTCAATCCTTTGCATATCCAGAATTTCGCTTTCCATCCGGGATACAGGCGGTGGAAGCAGCACTGCATGATGCATATCCCGGAAAATCGGATAATACACATCAGAAATCCTTCTCAGTTCATTTGACTTTGTCCGGGAAAGATCTGAATGAAAGCTATAATATCCACATCCAATAATAATATTTTTGATAGCTCTGTTCGTTTTCAATATGGTATCAGCAATTTTGACAGCATAATAAAAATCCTGGGATGCCAACGACAGATTTACTGTTTTTTCTTTGAAAAACTCTTCCTTCATTCCAAATCGCGCGTAGGACGAACCTACAACCAGATTTGTCGTATCCGATTTTTTCGCTTTTTCCATATTATGCCGCAGGTAATAGTAATCAAAATTTTTCAGATAAAGTTCCCTGACATATTTATACAGATTCACAAACAATTTTTCCCACACAACTACTGACACACCTTTGAGAAGATCCGTCTTCTGGTTCTCTGAAACAATAACAGTGGCTCCCTCTTCTGCGCTTTCAATTTCTTCCTCACAAAGTTCTTCCAAACAGATATCATCCCTCAAAAACATTCTTAAAATATGCTCATTGATGGATTCGTTCTTTATATAATATACCTTCATTTTTCTGCCATCCTCCGCTTCTTACTTTAATCTCTCCAGATCTTTCTGCCAGATTGCCACGCACGCATCGCTCGGCATTCTCCAGTCACCTCTCGGCGAAAGTGACACTGCTCCGGTCTTTGGACCATCCGGAAGGCATGACCGCTTGAACTGCTGTGAGAAGAATCTCCAGTAAAACTTCTTCAGCCATTTTAAGATCACCTCATCTTCATAGATCCCTGCAAACGCATACTGTGCCAGACGATATACTTTTGACGGCTCGTAACCAAACCTTAAAATATAGTAGAGATAGAAATCATGAAGTTCATACGGCCCTACGCTCTCCTCGGTCTTCTGCACGATCTCACCGTCTTTCGGAGGAAGAAGCTCCGGGCTGACCGGAGTATCCAGAATATCAAACAAAACACGTTTCAGTTCTGAGTCTTCACATTCTTCCGCATAGCACTTCACGAGATGATATACCAGTGTCTTCGGTACAGAAGCATTGACACCATACATTGACATATGATCCCCGCTGTAAGTTGCCCATCCAAGCGCAAGTTCCGACATATCTCCGGTTCCGATCACCATTCCGTTTGTCTTATTCGCCAGATCCATCAAAATCTGTGTGCGCTCTCTTGCCTGCGCATTTTCATAAGTGATATCATGCTCCTCCTCGGATTGTCCGATATCTTCAAAATGTACCCTCACTGCATTCTGGATCGGAATTTCCTTTAAGGCAGCTCCGAGCTTTTCTGTCAGAATACATGCATTCTGGTAGGTACGGTCCGTCGTTCCAAAGCACGGCATCGTAACGGACAGAATCTGGCTTCTGTCGATTCCAAGCAGATCAAAAGTCTTTGCGGTTACAAGAAGCGCAAGCGTAGAATCCAGACCTCCCGAAATCCCGACCACTGCATTCTGACAGTTTGTATGCAGCATTCTTTTCTTTAATCCAACTGCCTGGATCATCAGGATCTCTTCACACTGTCTCTTCCGTGTCTCCTTATCTTCCGGTACAAACGGTGACATGGAGATATGTCTTGTCAGTCTTGTCTCATCCTTTTCAATCTCAAACGGAATATATGGAAGAGAATATCCGCCCTTTCTCTGGAACGTAGTATTTTTTCTCCGTTCTCCGAGCAGCATCTCCACATCGATCTCTGAGTAGATTGCTCCATTTGTAAACCGTCTGGACTCTTTTAAAATCGTTCCGTTTTCTGCAATGATATTGTGTCCTCCAAATACAAGATCCGTTGTCGACTCTCCTTCACCTGCATTCGCATACACATACCCTGCAAGCAGTCTGGCTGATTGTCCGGCGATCAGACTTCTTCTATATTCTTCTTTCCCGGCAACTTCATTGCTTGCAGAACAGTTGACGATCAAGGTTGCCCCTTCGACTGCCGCCGCAATACTTGGCGGCACTGCGGACCAGACATCCTCACAGATCTCTGCTGATACAACAAGATGTTCCATCGTTGTTGCCTGAAAGAGAAGCCCCGGTCCAAACGGGATCCGCTGTCCTTCTGTCTCGATCATCTGTACCGACTGTGGCCCCGCCTGAAACTGACGCATTTCATAAAACTCACCGTAATTTGGCAGAAATGTCTTTGTCACCAGTCCTAAGATCTTTCCGTGGTTCAGCGCCGCAGCCGTATTATAAAGCTTCCCTGCCACCTCATATGGCGCTCCTACAAATATCAGCGCATCTTTCTCTTTCGTATGCTCTGCAATCTGATACAGCCCTCTTTTGGCCTCGCGCAGAAGAATCTCCTGCGTAAACAGATCCCCACATGTATACCCGGTAATACAAAGCTCCGGAAATGCAATGACCTTTGCACCCTGCTCTGTCGTTTCATCGATCATGCGGCAGATTTCTCTTACGTTATATTCGACATCTGCTACACGCATATCCGGTGTGACAGCTGCCACTTTTACAAATCCCTGCTTCATATCCTCTCGCTCCTTCTGATTATCTGGTTGCTTTTTTGATCAAAGTTTTCAACTCTTCCACAGAGAACTCATAACTTTTCCCACAGAAGTGGCAGTTGACTTCGATCGGCTTTCCATCCTCGATCATCTCCTGGATATCTTTCTTTCCGATACTGATGATTGCTTTCTCCACACGCTCTTTTGTACAATTACAGTAAAACTGTGCAGGCATCGTATCCTTGATATCAATATCAAATCCATCCAGTACCTTTCCTAGAATCTCTTCCGGTGTCATGCCTTTATCGAGCATAGAAGTTACCGACGAAATTTTCTTAATATTTGCTTCCAGTCTGTCTACCACCTCATCATCGACAAACGGCATAAGCTGTACGATAAATCCGCCTGCCTGCTTCACTGTATTGTCATGCTCCATCAGCACGCCGAGTCCGACAGAAGACGGAACCTGCTCCGATGTTGCAAAATAGTAGGTCAGATCTTCTGCAATCTCGCTTGTCTGGAGAATTGTCTGACCGACATACGGTTCTTTCAGCCCCATATCTTTGATGACAGAGATCAGCCCGATTCCAAGCGCTCCTGCCACATCCAGCTTTCCCTGTGCATTTGGAGGAAGCATTACCTCCGGATGTTCTACATATCCTTTTACATTCCCTTTACTGTCTGCAGTGACGGTAAGTCCTCCGATCGGACCATCGCCCTTGATCTGGATCGTCAGCATATCACTGTCGTTTTTCATCATACTTCCCATCATCGCTCCGCCGGTCAGCAGTCTCCCCAGCGCTGCCGTTGCGACCGGGCTTGTATTATGTGCCTGCCTTGCAGCCTCCACAGTATCCTTTGTCGTTGCAGCAAATGCACGGATCTGATTATTTGCTGCGGTTGCTCTTACAATATAATCTGTCATAAGTTTCTTCCTCTTTCATTTTTCTATTTCTGATCTGTTTTTCGATCTATTCGCTGCATTTTCCTGATTCCTTTGCGACCACATAAATCCGCTCACTTTCTTCTGTCGGCGGATTTTTGGTAAACGCATCGTATGCAGCGACAAATTTCATGCCAGATCTCTCCAGCAGACTTTTTATCGTCTCCAGTTCATATCCTTTCTGATAATGCGTCTCGACATATTTTCGATATAAATTTCCTTCTTCCTGGAGGAACAGACTCAGTTCATATTCGTTGATCTGCTCCTCTTCGTAATAATAATTGTCCCAGATAAAGCTGCAGTCTTCCCGGCTCTCCGCGATTGTCTGATCCCCCAGGATCTCCCGGTATTTGTACACCGTATTAAAGTCAAAGATAAATATCCCTTCCGGATCCAGATAATTATTGACAAGCCTGAAAACTTCTTCCAGCTCCTCTTCCTCTGTAATATAGTTGAGAGAATCGCAGATACTGATCACTACACGCACAGTCCCGTACAGCTCAAACTCCCGCATATCCTGAAGCAGATACAAAATGTCTCTGCCGGATTCTGCCCGCTTTTCCATCGCGATCTCCAGCATCTCTTCTGAATTATCAACGCCGATCATATCAAATCCACGCCCGGCCATCAGCTCTGTAAGCGTTCCCGTCCCGCATCCAAGATCCAGGACAATCCCATCTGTCACTTCATACTCTGCAAGCAGTTCCGACAGATATTCTGCCCACTCTTCATACGGAATATTATCCATAAATGTATCATAGACTGATGCAAAACTTGTATATGCTTCCAATTACTTTTCTTCCTTTCCTGCACCTTCTGCTCGATCGGTCTCAGTTTCCTGGACAGACTGCTCTTCTGAAAGCATTGCTGTCTGTGCAGCATCGTTTCCAACTGTCTGTGATCCTTCCTGCCCGGCACTTCTCTGCTGCTGTCCCATTCCATAGCATGGTCTTTTTCTGACAGAAAACAGATAGATACCTCTGTAAAGCGGCACGAAAATCCCTAAAACTGCATGGATCACTGCAAAATGTAACGGCATATACCGTCTGTAAATCTGATAATCTACCAGTACATTCAATACACTTGTCGCCGCTTTATAAACAATCGAAACGACCAGAACCGGTATGCCAAAGGTAAATGACAACGCTTCGACAATTACTATATCCATTCCTCCGTTGATCAGCACACTCCCACCAAATATTACAAACATAAAACATACTAAAAGCATGCAGCCAACAATCACACTATAAGCAACCGGCATAAGCGCAAGCAAAAGTCCCGGATTTTTCACAGAGTGTTTCTTCAGGTAGATATTCCCGGACAGCTCACCTCTTAAATAAGTTCTTGCAAACGGGACAAATGCCATCCATGGAGAAGGATGATTTCTATTTGCCGCCATCCGGTACAATCCCATTCCAAGAAAAATGTATTCTGCCGCTGCCACGAGAAGCGCTCCCATTAATATAACCGAATAAATCATCGAAAAAAAGGTCCCTGCCGGACTTCCATACTGATACGTATACTGATACATAAAAATGCTCCTTTCTGAAATTCGTTATTGTAAATATCATACCATATCTCTGTTTCAAATACACGAAAAAAGCAGTTCCGATTCAAAAATTTTTGTGCGCGGCTCCAATTTTATTTTTTTCTTGACATCCATTCCGGAATCCACTACAATTTAAGCGAACAAAAACATAAGAAATTCGGTAGGTGAGGTTACCATAGGGATTTGGATTTTCCTAAGATTGCTGCCGCAAAATTGTGGAGACACGATTAGTTGGTTAGCAGGCTATGTCGTAATAAGGCATAACCTAATGCAATTTTTATGCCCTATGATGCTAAAGCTTGAACGATCGTCTTTACAGACAGAGATATAGGTAGATTTGTATTTCCATCTTCGACATCTTTCAGGCGTGTCGGAGATTTTTTATTGCACAGAAACTTGTTCTTCTACAGAAATCCGTATTCTGTGCGTACTGAATTTCGATTAAATTTCAGAAAGGGGTGCATATTTATGAACGCTAAAATTTTTACAGAACTTCTCCTGAAAGGTGATTTCAAGGCCGTCCACAGTATCTTAGATGTAATGAATGCAGTCGACATCGCTCTTTTGCTGGAAGAGCTTGATGAAAAGGAACTTGCGATCGCATTTCGGCTGATTCCAAAAGACA
>CAUWEA010000039.1:0-22615 GCA_963557735.1 uncultured Faecalimonas sp.
GAGGTTAAGATCCCACCGGGGAAGAAGAACGGATTTGGGGAAGAGATCCTGATCAGAGAGAAGATATTACCGAAGATGCAGGAAGAACGGCAGGAGCAGAGGGCATTTGTTATCCGGATAAAAACGGGAGAGAAAGTGGAAGTAGAAAAGAGTCCGTTTGTGATGGGAAAATCATCCCACACAGATTATACGATTCAGGGAAACCGGGCGATCAGCAGACAGCATGCATATATTTTGAAGGAAAACGGAGGCTATTTTCTGAAAGATCTCAATTCTCTCAATCACACATTTATGGATGGGAAAAAGATCCAGGGACAGATGCCGCTGGAGAATGATGTATTTTTTTATCTTGCAGATGAGAAATTCCAGTTCAGACTCGGTTAGCAGTTATCATTACGGAGGAAAAACAGAGGGGGATCAAAGTGGAAAAGTTTTCAGATACATATGAGATCATAGGAAAATTAGGAGAAGGAAGCGGAGGGATTGTTTATAAAGCGATCCATAAGCGGCTGCGGAAGGAAGTTGTTGTAAAGCAGATCAAGAATCAGGGAATGTCTCTGCGTGACAAGCGGAAAGAAGTAGATATTCTGAAGAACCTTCATCATTCTTATCTGCCGCAGGTGCTGGACTTTTTTGAAATCGGGGGAAATGCATACACGGTCATGAGTTTTATCCCGGGGAAATCTCTGAAAACATTGATTCAGGAGGGAAGGTATTTTCAGAGAAAAGAAGTGATCCGGTGGGCGATGCAGCTGTGCAGCGCCCTCCAGTATTTGCATGAGCAGATACCGCCGATCATTCACGGAGATATTAAGCCGGCCAATATCATGCTGACGCCAAAAGGAGATATCTGTCTGATCGATTTTAATATTTCCTTTTTTATGGATGCAGGGACTGTGCTTGGATACACCGATGGGTATACTTCGCCGGAGCAGTATCAGAGAGTCAGAAATATCCAGAAGGGAATCTGTGAAAATTTTGTAAAAATAGATGAGAGGGCAGATTTATATAGTCTTGGAGCGACATTATATCATATCATTACCGGGGAAAAGCTTGGTGAAACCGGGGAAGGGATCGACCGCGCACTGCTGAATGAGAAGGCGGGAGAGACATTCGCGGCAGTGATCAGCCGTGCGGCAGAGACAGATCCGAAAAAAAGATTTCAGAATGCGGCGCAGATGCTTGAGGCATTGCAGCTCCTTCCGAAAAAGGACAGACGATACAAAAGACTTCTGGCAAGACAGTGGACAGAGCGGATCGCGGCGTCAGTGTGTCTCGCAGGATGTATTGCACTGACGGGATATGGCGTCTATACAATGCGCCTTGAGAAGGTAGAGCGATACAATGAGCTTGTAGAAAAGCAGGCGAAACTGACAGAAGAGAAAGAATTTAAACAGCAGGAAAAGGTCTATCAGGAGGCGGTAAATCTGAGGCCGTCTTCGCTGGAGAGTTATTACCAGAATGCATATGCACTTTATGAGCAGAAGGCCTATGAAGACTGTATTGAATTTATTGATTATGATATTTTACAGAATGAGGAAATAAAACAGACCCCGAAGCGTATGGCAGATATTTATTATCTGAAAGCGGACAGTCAGTTTCAGACAGAAGACTATGAGGGCGCAGTGGAAACTTATGAGCTTCTTGAAGAGACCGGAGAGGGGCAGGAGAAGTATTCTAAGGATTATGCGGTCACACTGGCATATGCCGGATATCCGGAATCGGCGGAAAAGGTTCTGGCGGAAGCGATGGAGCAGGGACTTCAGGAGGATGATATGTACTATGCGCAGGGGGAGATCAAGAAATTTCTGGAGGAACCGGAGCAGGCGTTGACTGCATTTCAGAAATGTGTTGATCTGACGAAAGATGCCAATCTGAAGACGAGAGCTTATCTGATGATGAGTGAACTGTATGAGAAAGAGGAGAACAGAGAGCAGGAGCAGAAGATGCTGAAGGAGGCGGAGGCATCTCTCCCCCTGGAAAATCAGATGATGATCCTGGAGAGACTGGCTCAGGTTAATATAGATCTTGCAGAAAGCACCGGTCTTGGAAAATACAGAGAGGAAGCGATCAAAAATTTCCAGAAGATTATTGAGAATGGCTGGGAATCTTACGATACTTACAACAATCTCGTCATTCTCTTTCAAAAGCAGGGAGATCTGGAGCAGGCAGAAAAATATTTAAAAACAATGGAAGAATCTTACGGGGAAGATTATAATATTTACAAAAGACATGCATTTCTTGAGATTGACAGACAGAAAAAGCTGAAGAATGATGCAAGAAATTATAAAAAGTTTGAGGAATATTATGAGCAGGCGACGGATTTGTATGAGGATGAGAAGGAAGAAGATATCGAAATGGATCTGTTAAAGCAGCTGTATGAACAGGCAGAGAAAGGAGGATGGCTGTAGCATGGGAGTGTCAGAGGGAATGCTCATGGTGCTGGCAGGAAGTCTTGGAGGCGTTGCCTGTATTGTCTTTCTGATCAGTACGGTAAGAAGATTTCAACGGCAGCGGAAGCATTTGCTGGAGGAGATCAGCGCTGAGTAGAGAGAAAAGTGTCAGGAAGAAATGAGATTGTAAGCTGGCAGAGAGGGGAGGAACGTATGAGAGAGCAGAAATTTGAAGGTGCAGTTACCGGAAAGGGCGGCATTTATCACGATAAGACATTGTTGCTGGAAGAGAGGACAGCAGTATTCTTCCATATAGAAGGAGACCAGATCTATGTGGATCAGAGGAAAGAGGGGGCGGCAGCAGGAATCTGGTATGTGGCACAATATGAAGAATATGCGGTACAGCCTGGCAAAAGGAAGACCGTACATTTAAGCAGCGGACAGCCGCTTGGAAAAGACCGGATTTATTATCTGCCGCGCGGCATGGAAATATGGATCGGATCAGAGAAGAACAGATTTTTACTGGAATAGGGAGAATAGACAGAGGAGGAAAGAAAGATGAGATCATCTGGGAAGAATACGGTCATAAAAGTTATGGCAGCATGTCTGACAGGGATCATTCTGATAGCCGGGATAGGTGGCTTTACATATTTTGTACTGGAAGAGAAAAAAGAGAGAGCATTTCGTGACAGTGTTATGCTGGCAGATGAACTGGCAGATGATTTGGAATATGAAGAAGCGGAGGATGCCTGGCAAGAGGCGATTGAAATCAAGAAAGAAGAAAGTGAACCTTATATTGCACTGGCGGAGATTTATCTGAAAGAAAATAAAATAAGAGATGCCCGGAAGATACTGGATGAGGCAGAGCAAGTAGTTCTTGAGGAAGAACTGGAAGAGCTGGAAGAGATAGAAAATAAATATAAACTTTATGCCTATGCAGAGGAGGAATTGATCCCGAAACTGGGACGTACAGAAGAGGGAGAATATTCCTGCGGTTATCAAATAGAAGAAAAATATATTTTGCAGGTGGAGGCAGTATCGGGACAAGAAGGGGTTATGAACTGGAGGATCAGAGATTTTGACAGAGATGGAGAAGAAGAGTTGCTTGTAGTGCTTCTGGAGCACTATGCAGATGACAGATCCACTTATAGCAGAGAGGCAAATCGGATAGTTCTTCAAATGTATGAGAATGAAGAGGGGCAAATCGAGAAAACAGCAGAGTATCCGATGCGTATAAATTGTCTTGGAGCAGCAGATATGGAAAACTCCGGCGTGTTTTTGCAGGAGAGTGAAAATAGAATTTATATTTGTGCCGGTATCAGAAATAAAGTTTATGTTGGTGCAGATGGAAGTAATTTTGAGACAGTGGTGTTTACCTATGATGGAGAATTCCAGGAATATACCGTGACAGAAGAGCCAGTCGCAGGATCCTCTTTTGAGAATCTTAAAGTAGAATCAGAGGAAATGGCAGCATCATTAGAAAAAATAGGACTGAGGAAGAGCGCTGATGAGATGCGGGATAGCTGGATGCAGATTTTTCAGTTTGATGATGAGATTGATGATCTTCTTGTGCATATTGAAGGTGAAAATGATGGAACATTTAAACAGCATATTATGTATGGAAACAGAGATATATCCGCGGAGGATTACGGGAAGGTAGAACTGACGCTGACGCTTCCGAAGGAAGATATAGAGCAGAACGCAGAATAGGAAATGGGGAATCACGATGCAAGGTACAGAGCAGGAACTGGAAATGCTATATAAGAAACTGGGGAAGGCATATTATGAGGGGGGATTTGAAGATCCGCTCCCGGAGCTTTTGCCATTGTTTGATGCAATCACAGAGTTAAAAAACAGTCAAAAACAGACAGAGGAGAAAGCTTTCTGCCCGGGATGTGGGAGTGAGCTGGAGGAACAGGCAATCTTTTGCGGCAAATGTGGATGCCGTATCAGATAGAGAGAAGAAGAAGGAGGAAATCATTATGGAATTTTTTGATGGAATGGCACAGAAGACGAAGAATATTTCGGAGATCATGAAACTGACAGCGGCAGTTTCTTCTGAGAAAGAGCGTCAGGAGAAGATTTACAGAGATCTTGGGGAAACCTACTACAAAGTGTATGGAGACAGAGCAGAAAGTGAACTGATGGAAATGTGTACACAGATCCGGGAGAGCAGGGATACCGTAGAAACTTATGAAAAAGAAATCCTTGCGCTGAAAGGCATCGCAGTGTGTCCTGCATGTGGGTATGAAGTCAGCATTCATTTTAATTTCTGTAACAACTGTGGACATAGGATGAAAGAAATCCAGGAAGAACAGCCTTCGGTGGACGAACTGATCCAGGAAGGAGAAGCGCTCAGGCAGGAGGAAGAAGTTCTTGCAGAGAAAGAAGAGGAAGCAGCAGATGAGGACAGAATCGTTAAGGAAATCCTCGAAGAAGAGGCTTTTGCTGCGAAAGAATCCGTAGAAGAAATCCTTGCAGAGGAGAAAGCGGCATGTGAAAGTGAGCAAGAGCCGGTAAACGTACCGTGTGAGCCGGATACTGCGGAAGAAGTGGAGGAACCAGAAGCAGCAGAAACGATCTGTGAACCAGAAGCGCCGCAGACAGCAGAAACAGTCTGTGAACCAGAAGCACCGCAGACGGCAGATGAAGTATGTGAGCCGGAAGAAGCACAATGTGCAGAAGAGCCGTGTGAGCCGGAGGAAGTGGAAGATCTGGAAGAGTTTTTCCTGAATCAGATCCAGGAGGCCGTGAATGTATCTTCAGAGAAGGTCTGTAAAGGGTGCGGAGCACAGATGGAGGCAGACCAGGAATTCTGTATCATGTGTGGTGCGAAATACGGGGAAACGTGCAGAGAAGAAGCAGAAGAAAAGGAAGAGGAGCCGCAGGAGAGGATCTGCCCAAAATGTGGAAGTATCGTAAAGCCGGGACATCTGTTCTGTATGGAATGCGGGACAAAGCAATAAAAGAGGGAGAGAGGAAACGAGAAGATGAAGAAATGTCCGAACTGCGGCGCTGAGTACGAGGAGGATAAAAAGTTTTGTAAAAAATGTGGCTCGCCGCTTTCTGATGCAGGTCAAATGCTGAAAGAAAAGAAGCGTCAGGAAAGAGAGCCAGGCGAGGAGCCAGGTGGGACGCCGCATGGGAAGAAGAGAAGAAAGAATCTGTGGATCTTACTGGCCGTTCTTCTTGCCGTTGTGATTTTCGGCGGCGGGATCTTTGGAGTCTATATGTTCCAGGAGAAAAAACTGGAGAAAGTAAGAGAAGAGCAGGAGAGACGGGAGAGAGAAATCGAAGAAGAGCGGGAGGAAGAAGAAAAAGCGCGTAAGAAGGCTGAAAAGAAGGAAAAAGAGAAGGAAGAGAAAGAAGCGGAAGAACAGAAGCAAAAGGAAAAAGAACTGGAAGAACAGCTTCAGAAGAAAGAAGAAGAACTGCAGAAAGCACAGGAGGAAGCAGAGGAGAAGGAAAAGGATACATCGGGATCATCTTCAGAAAGCAGTGCGGGAATGTCCGCAGGAGAATGGTGGGATTCCAAGATTGCGTCTGCGGAGGAGTCGGATGCACAGATTTCTTCGGGAGTTTCCTCAGGGGATTCCTTTGAGTCCCAGATGCGGGCAGCACAGAGCCGGTATGATCTGTGGGACAACTTGCTCAATGAGATATGGGCGGAACTGGAAGCAGTTCTCCCTTCCGCAGAACTGGGAAGCCTGACCGATGAGCAGGTCAGCTGGATCCAGCAGAAAGAGGCGATGCTGTCCAGTTACTGGCAGGGGACATCTGTCGACCATTCCGGTTTTCCAAATGGCCCTGCAGCAGATCTGACGCGGGAGAGAGTGTATTATTTAAGAGGAAGGCTTCCGTATTAAGGAAATCAGATCCATAAGAAAAGATAAATGACAGAGCAGAGAGATGTTACATAAGAGTGGAGGGATGAGAATGTTTTGTAAATACTGTGGACGAAAACTTGAAGAAGGAGAAATTTGTGACTGCCGCAGCCAGAACAATAATTCCGGGCATGAGCATGCAGCAGAGGAAAGAACGGCGCAGGGAAGTCAGCCCGCCGGAGCGTTTCGGAAACCAGAGAAAAAACAGCCAGAGAAAACGCAGCGAAAGCAAGAGAAACCGGTACAAAACAGAGAAAGGAAAAAAGGGAACTGGAATAAGACACCGCTGATCATCGCAGCAGTTTTCCTTGTCCTGGCAGCAGTCAGCTTTGTATGCCTCAGATTTTTACTGGCAGATACACTTTCAGGAGGCAGCCTGGCAGATATTTATCCATATCTGATCTATATTCTGCCGTCGGCATTTGCAGTGATCGCTGCAGTTGCATCGGTGTTTGGAATATCGGGAAGAGGAAAATGGATCGCAACTGCAATGACGGTTATCAGCGTAGCTGGCATTGCCGGGATCATGGGGTCTATGATTTTAGCCCCGTATGAAGGTGAGACAGAGAAAATCGCAGAGCGTGAAGAGCAGGATGCGGATGAGGATTCTGTCAGAGTGGAAAAAGGTGAAAAAAAGGATGAGATCAGTGGGATTTTAGAGGAGATCCGGGAAGATTTTGAGGATGGCAAGCTTGATTATGCAGAGGCAAAAAAAGAGCTGGAAGAGATTGATGCCGATGATCTGGAGAAAACACAGCAGAAGAAGTATGACAGTCTTGTGGAAGATCTCGCAAAGGGACTGGAAAAAGAAGTTTCAGAATATACAAAAATCTCTAACTATAAGTATGCGATCAAATATCTGAACGATATCAGTGAAGAACTGGATCAGAAGGATGATGTTGTCAATGATCTGATCCAACAGTGCGATACAGATTATATGAAATATCTTGAATCAGAGAGCAGCCGCCTGATCACAGAAGGGTCGCCGAAGGATGCGGTGCAGATTCTGGAAGATGCAAAAGAGACAGTCAGCGATCAGAATAAGTTAGAAGAGTTGATCGCGAAAGCAGAAAAAGCGGAAAAGGAAGAGACGGATAAGAAGAATGCCGCTGCAAAGAAAGACAGCGAGTATATTATCCCGGACAGCAACAGCCGTTATCTGACAGAGAGCGATATCAGCGGGTTATCTCTGCAGCAGCTGAATTACGCAAAAAATGAGATTTATGCAAGAAGAGGAAGAAAGTTTGACTCGGTGGAACTGCAGGAGTATTTTGGAAGCAAGTCATGGTATCATGGAACGATCGAGCCATCGCAGTTTACAAATGATATGCTGAATGACTATGAGATAAAAAATGCAGATTTATTGAGTGCAAGAGAGTTTGCAATTGACAGTGGAGGGTATAAGTTACGATGAGATGTACGAAATGTGGATGTGAGTTGCCGGAAAATTCTAAATTTTGCTTTGCCTGTGGGGCAGAGATAGACCCGGCGGAAGAACAAAAGAAAATTCCGGCAGAAGAGCAGGAAACTGCCGGCTGGGAAACGGACCGCGGGGATGAGGATGAGACAGTGCTTCTCAGTGAGGGAATCAGCGCTTATCGTCCGGAACAAGAAGAGCGTGTGACAGAAAGTGAAGAAACCACAGAGGGAGAAGGAAAATATTGTCCATTCTGCGGTGGAAAAAATGATGCAGATGCAGTGTTCTGCTGTGTCTGCGGGAAGAATATGAACATGGAAGATCCCATGGCGGGAAGAAGTGCGGAAAGATCCGGAAGAAGTTTTGCAAAAGGCAGGATCCCGTCAGGAAAAGTGATCGGTGCAGCCGCTGCAGCGGTAGTTGTCGTTGGAGGGATCGTTCTCCTTACGAATGTATTTGGAGATGACACACAGACAAAGGTCGCGTACTTAAAAGACGGAAGAATCATGCAGGTGGATCTGGACAAATATAAAAAAGAGCCGGTGAAATACAGTGGCTCTTACGGGGATGAAGATGCAACTTACGGCATGCGCGTGACCTACTCGAAAGATGGAAAGTATATTTGTTATCCGACAAATGCAGAAGAGGAAGATGGAGAAATTGAGTTTGATCTAAATTTCCAGAAAGTCGGAAAAGATGGGGCCTCTATGGAAATTGATGATTCTGTCACAAAGTATAAACTGCTTGATAATAATAAGGTTATTTATCTGAAGGCGGGAAATGACACGTTATACATCAGTGACCGAAAAGGAAATAAAGAGAAAATCGCATCGGATGTTTCTTCTTTCCGACTGGATAAAGATCAGAAAAATATCGTCTGGGTAGAAGAGGGAAATGAAAAAACTTCTTTATACCAGCAGGATATCAAGTTAAAGAAAGAGAAAAAGAAACTGTCCAAGAGTGCAGATAATTATCTGATCGGGGATAATCTGGAGCAGATCGTCGTGCAGGATGATGAGAAGCTGTATCTGATCAAAGACTTTAAAGAGCGGGAAAAGATTGCGTCCGATGTCAGCTGGGTTGTCGCAAACAATGAAGAAGATGAAGTGCTGTACTATGTAAAAGAGGACAAAAAGAAGATCGATGCCATGGATATCGTAGAAGATGATACCAATGGAGATGAGGACCAGGAGTGGCTCATCGAAGAACTGGAAGACTATTCGATCGAGACTTCAAAAGTTTCTCTGTATTGTTACAAGGACGGCAAAGAAATCGAAGTTGCGAAAGAAATCGGAGGAGATATCTATGCGCAGGATGATTCGGATACGGTTTTATTTACAAAGCTGAACATGGAAGAACTGCCAAAAATGAAGGCATCAAAACTGGATGGCACTTATGAAGTAGATGAAAAATATTATGAGGCGCTCCGGGAATCTGCGGAAGTCTGCATCTATAATGGAAAAGAAGTTGTTCCGTTAGACGCAGAACTTTCAGGGGGCATGGATGGACAGAACTTCCTCATTGACGATGAGAAAAATATCGGATATGTATTAAAAACAGAGAGAAATAAAGAGGGAGAAATAAAGGAAAGTACACTTCTTTCTTTTAAGACCGGCAAGAAGGCAGATGGAAAATGCAGTGTTGTTGCGGAAGATGTAGATGCAATGATGGGTGCAAAAAACGGAGATGTCTATTATCTGGCGGATATGGATGAAGGAATGGGAGATCTGTACTGCAATGACGAGCTGATCGACAGCGATGTGATGAGAAGTTCACTGGAATTTACGAAAGAAAAAGAGTATCCGGTATATGCTACAGACTACAATGATTCCAAAAATCTGTTTACATTGAAGATGTTCAATGGAAAGGATGCGAAAGTGATCGCGGATGATGTTTTCGATTATAAAATCGTAGATGAGAAAAAAATAGCAGTTCTTGCAGATTATGATGACGAGGACGGAACGGGTACTTTGAAGCTGTACAGAGGAAAGGATAAACTGACAGAACTGGATGATGACGTTACATGTCTGTTTGGAGGAAAGTATAATTAGGAGAAGGAAGGAGAACATACAATGGCTTTTTTGGATGGAATAGGAAAGAAAATTTCAGTGACGGGACAGAATGTCATGCAGAAGGCAAAGGGAATGGCGGACATTACAGGACTGAAATCACAGATCAATGATGAACAGAAGAAGATTGATAAATATTGCCAGAATCTGGGACGGATGTACTATGATTTAAAGAAAGATGATCCAGAGCCACAGCTGGCGGAACTGGTTCGTATGATTCAGGCAAGTCATACAAGGATCGAGGCGATCCATGCAGAGATTGAAGCAATTGAAAGTGTGAAAACATGTCCGCGATGTGGCGCTGTGCTGGAACCGGGAATGGCATTCTGT
Organism: uncultured Faecalimonas sp.; assembly: GCA_963557735.1. Lineage (GTDB taxonomy): Bacteria > Bacillota > Clostridia > Lachnospirales > Lachnospiraceae > Faecalimonas. The sequence continues at coordinate 10,094 of CAUWEA010000039.1, forward strand.
GTAGGCTGCGGAGCGAAGGTAGAGATACCAGAGGGAGAACAGCCGGTTCCACAGACACGATTCTGTACAAAGTGCGGACAGCGGGTTCCGCAGGGGGCAATTTTCTGCACGAAATGCGGGACAAAGCAGGAGTAGAGAGAAACTGTCCGCACTGATAGCATGAGCGGCGGATGGGGAAAAGACAGAGGTGGAAAGTCATCTCTGTCTTTTATGCATGTGTCGTGATACCACTTGCTTTAGCAAGGGGGAGCGTCGACAATGTATGCCCTCCTGCTTCACTGAGCGGAGCAGCACATATGGGGATACAGAGAAAATGACGGAAGGGGGATTCGCGTGAAAACAAGCCAGAAAATATTAGCAGGGATCTGTACCTGCCTTTTCGTTGCTGCAACGGCTGGATGTGTTGTGACAGCACAGCGGTTACAGACAGAGCGAAAGGAAAAGCAGAGAGCAGAAGCAAAGGCGGAGGATCTGCAGACGGAGATCCGGAAACTGGAGAAAGAAATAGAAACACTGCAAGAAGAACAAAAGCAGATCGCGCAGGAAAAAGAAAAGCAGGAGAAACCTGCTGAAATGGGAAAAGAAGTGCCGGCAAAGGGCAAGAAGATCGCGATCGATCCGGGACACCAGGGACCAAATGTGGATATGAGTGATCTGGAGCCAATGGGACCGGGCTCGCAGGAGATGAAGGTAAAGGCATCCTCAGGAACGCAGGGGCGTTATACAAACGTACCGGAGTATGAGCTGACTTTGAATATTTCCAGACAGCTTCAGGAGGAATTGAAAAAGAGAGGCTATGAGACAGTGCTTACGAGGGAAGACCACGACACTGCGATCAGCAACAGTGAACGGGCGCTGATGGCAGCGGATGCAGGGGCCGATATCTATGTGAGGATCCATGCAAATGGAAGCGAGGATCCGTCGGCAAACGGAGCGATGACAATGGTTCCTTCGGCAGAAAATCCATTTGTCGGGGCGCTTCATACGCAAAGTTATGCGCTTGGAGCGTGTGTGATCAATGCGTACTGCCAGGCGTGTGGGATGGAAAATGACGGCGTACAGCTTTATGATAATATGACGGGGATCAACTGGAGCAAACTTCCGGTGATCATTTTAGAGATGGGATATATGACAAATGAGCAGGATGATGTAAACATGCAGAATCCAGACTATCAAAAGAACATGGTGAAGGGCATCGCAGACGGGATCGACCAGTATTTTGCAGCAGGCAATTAGGAGAAGGGGAAGAGGTACGAGATGAAAAAAGAGAGAGGCAGAAGAAATAAGAAAAAGGCAGTCTGGATCTATATTACTCTCTGTGCAGGATTCTTCCTGATGGCAGCGGGCGGATGGGCATTTCTTGAGATGCAGCGAAGAGAAATGGCACAGCAGCGGGCAGAAATCCAGAAAGAAACAGACCGGTTAGAGGAGAAAGCCGGGCAGCTTTCAGAGAATAGGAAAGCGTTGGAAGAGCAAAATCAAAGAGCGATGAAAGCAGAACAGAAAGAAAACCAGGAAACGGGTGGAAAAGAGAAGATTATTGCTGAAGTCAGCGAGCCATTGGAATTGACAGAGATGGAAGGAAAGATCCAGGGGATGATCGCTGACCGGACAGCAGCCGGGGAAAAGTGGAATGTTTATGTAAAAAAAATGTCTGACGGTTCCTTTGCAAAAGTCGGGGAAGAGCAGCTGAAAGCGGCAAGCCTGATAAAACTGTATATTATGGGGGCAGTCTATGAGCAGTATGACCAGCTTGCAGCGCAATATGGAGCGGCGCAGATGGATACACTGCTCGCCTCGATGATCACAGTCAGTGACAATGATGCGGCAAATGAACTGACTAGGATGCTGGGAGCCGGGGACGAAGCAGCAGGAAGAGAGCAGGTCAATGAATATTGTCAGCAAAAAGGGTATGCGGGTTCCTCGATGGGGAGAATGCTTCTTGCGGACAGCAGCATGGGAGAAAATTATACGACAGCTGCAGACTGTGCGGGCTTTCTGTTTGATATTTATCAGGGAAGACATCCCCATGCAGACCAGATGCTGGCGCTGCTGAAACAGCAGCAGAGAACCGGAAAGATCCCGGCAGGTGTTCCCGAAGGAACTGAGACTGCAAATAAGACCGGAGAACTTGCCGATGTGGAAAATGATGCGGCGATCATATGGGCGGATGGAGAGCCTTACATTTTGTGCGTGATGGCAGACCAGCTGACAGACACGCAGGCAGCGAGAGACAAGATCGTGGCGCTGTCATCTGAAATTTATCAGCAGATCCAGGGAGGAGAATAGGTATGTATTGTAGCAAATGTGGAGCAGAAAATGCAGATCATGCAAGATTCTGCGGAAAATGTGGGGCAGAATTAGTCCAGATGCCGAAGGAAGAAAACAAAGGGACAGCGGCAACTATGCCGGATGAGCAGACCGAAGTGATTCCGGCAGAAGAAAGAGAGATCATTTCGGAAGAAAGTGGGGAACAGACGTCTTGCGCTGTGGAATACACAGAGACTCAGCAGGCGATGGAGGAAGAAGAAATCAAAAAACTGCAGGAAGCGCTTGATACAGAAGAAATTCAGAGTGTTTATGGAAGTGACGGGACAGAAATTGGGGAAGCGCCTGAAGATTCTGTTCCGGCGGGGGGAAGCGCGGAGATGGATGAGCTGGATGACGAGGATGCAAGAGAGGCGGAGCAGCAGGCGGCAAAGAGAAGGAAGCGTTTCCGGGCTGTCGCGGCAGCAGGCATCAGCGTGGTACTGATCGCAGGGATCACAACCGGCGTGTATTTCGGGATGAAAGACAAGCAGGAGAAGACGTTCCAGACAAAAATCGCGAAGGCAGATAAATATCTGGAAGAGATGGAGTATGAGAAAGCAGAGGAACTGTATCTGGAATCGATCAAGATCGATCCAAAAGAGCGGAAGTCTTATGAGAAGCTGGCAGAGATCTATACAGCGCAGGGCAAGACGGAGAAGGCAGAGTCGATCATGAAAAAGGCAGACCAAAATGGCGCTGTGGCAAAGAAACCATCCGGGCAGGATGCAGCGGAGCCGGTTTCGCCGGACAAAGGGACAGAAGGAAAAGATCCGAAGCCGGAAGAGCAAAAACCAGCCGGGCAAAAACCATCTAAAGAAGAGGACGAGAAAAAGCCATCCAAAGAAGAGGATAAAAAACCATCCGGCGAAGAGCAGGAGAAAGAAGAAAATGATTCTGACAGTAAAGAAGAGGCAAAAGCCGCCAGCCTGGAGACTTACGTGGAAAAGGTACTTGTGCCGAAATACGGGACATGCAGTGCGGGAACTTATGAGTCAGAGTATGTGACAGAGGATGCGGCAAAAAAGATCGTACAGCCGGAACGTCTGGAAAAACAGAAAGGTGTGCTTGCCTCAAAACTGAAAGATTTTGACGGGGACGGAAAGAAGGAACTGCTTGTTCTGATGCTGAAGACCGGGGAGAAAGACAAGACAGACCAGAGTAAGACATGTAACAATGTCTATCTTCAGATGTACGAGACAAAAGACAAGGGCGTGAAACTTGCAGCAGAATACCTGGCGCTTCCAAATGTGATGGGGCAGGCAGAGACTGAGCGGCAGGGAATCTTCTTAAAAGAAAGCGGAGGAAAAACTTACATTTGCGGAAGTACGGCAAATCAGTATTCTCTGACAGTCCGCGCACATGCGTACGGGATGTTTGCGGTGACTTATGATGGGACATTTAAGGAATATACAGGCACGAAGGGGCTGATCACCGGGGAAGCCTATGAAAAAGAAGCGGCAGATATTTCTGCAAAATTAGGGGCGATCGGTCTGACCGAAACTGCAAAGAGAATGAAAGAACATTCGGAACTGTGGTTTGAATTTGATGAAGCAGATACAGAAGTTCTGGCAGAGATCACAACGACCGAACAGAATGGGACAAAAGAACTGAATGCGTTTTATGAGACCTATGATCCGGCGGCATTAAAACCGGTGGAGCGCAAAGTGACAACGAAGTTTGGCAAAAAAGAAACAGAAGCAGCTGCAAAACGAACCGCGGAGCGGCTGAAGAAAGAACAGAAAACAGAGGAAGCTTACCAGGGAATTCTCGATACATACAATGAGGCGCTTCTGATGGGTGCATCAGAGGTGCAGGAGTCGCCGGAAAGCTACCCGGAGATCAATCCGCTGTTAGTATTTCTGACTGAGACATCCCAGGGAAGCTCAGAGATCGTACATACTTTATATGATATCGATGAGAATGGCACGAAAGAGCTGCTGATCGGAAGCCGGAGCAAAGATGCAGATGCGAGGGTAGTGGGAATCTACTGCTTTGACGGGGCAGACGCCAAAAATATGTTTGAAGATGATACGCTGGCAGAACGGTCTTTACTCCAGATCTATCAGAACGGGACAATATATATTTACGGATCCGGCGGGGCATCTTACGGAATCGCAGATTTCTACAGAATTGATGGGGAGGATGCAGTGATCCAGACAGAAGAATATACATTTGATATGGATGGACATCCAGACCGGCCGTATTACAATGACAGTGAATCTCTGACAAAAGAAGAGTTCCAGAAGAAACTGGACAACATGGGCAAACCGGTGACTGGTCTGGAATGGAAGGCACTGTCAGAGCGGATCACCGGTGAGACAGATGCGGCAAAGCAGGCAGAGGAAGCAAAGAAGGCGGAAGCAGCTAAGAAAGCAGAGGAAGCAAAGAAAGCGGAAGCTGAAAAAGCGAAGAAAGCAGAAGCAGAGAAGGCAAAGAAAGACGCAGAAGCGAAAAAACAGGCAGAAGAAGCAAAAAAAGCTGAGGCAGAAAAAGAGAAGGAACAACAGCAGACAGCACAGAAAGACCCGGGAAATTCAGAGACGCAGGGAAATACAGAGTCACAGACAAACCCGCAGGGCGAAGGAGCGCCGGCTTATTCCGATCAGGAAATCCTTGCAAGGCTGGAAGAATACTATGCGAAGGGAACCGCAGATGCCAAAGGAGAAGAGATGACCGTTGTGGAGTCAGAAGGGACAGAGAGCGAGTACCGCGCATCTGTCAGGACAAACGTGCCGGGAAATGCCACCGCCACACAAGTACTGTACGAGGTAACTGTTGATAAGATCACCGGGGAGACAACGCAGAAGCGGGTACTTACCGACGGTCAGGTTGTAACATTTTTCCTGTGGGAAAAATAGGGGACCTGACGATGGCTCCGCAGGGCAGACGGGGACAGATCTGCCGGGAACAGAAAAATGAGGAAAGAAGGAGAAGAGAATGACATACGAAGAAATAGCAGAAAATGCGAGAGCGGAGATTGGAAAATACTGTAAGGCATGTCTGGTGTGCAATGGAAGGGCGTGCCGCAATCAGATGCCGGGACCGGGAGCAAAAGGGATGGGAGATACTGCGATCCGGAATTTTGATAAATGGCAGGAAATACGCGTGCTGATGGATACGATCTCTGAAAATACAGAAGTTGACACCAGTCTGGAACTCTGGGGACAGACATTCCGTTACCCATTTTTTGCAGGGCCGGTCGGTGCAGTCAATCTCCATTATGGGGAGAAATACGATGACCGTTCCTATAATGATGTGATGGTGGCAGCATGTGCGGAGGCGGGAATTGCCGCAATGACCGGGGACGGAGTGAATCCGGATGTGATGCGGTATGCGACCGGTGCGATCCGCCGCGCGGGCGGAAAAGGGATCCCGACGATCAAACCGTGGAATCTGGAAGTGATACGGGAGAAAATGGCGCAGGCAGAAGCTTCCGGGGCATTTGCAGTCGCGATGGATATCGATGCGGCAGGACTTCCGTTCCTGAAGAATATGACACCTCCGGCAGGAAGAAAATCTGTGGAAGAACTGCGACAGGTGGCAGAAATGGCGAAGGTTCCGTTTATCGCGAAAGGGATCATGACAGTGAGAGGCGCATTAAAGGCCATAGAGGCGGGGGTGGATGCGATCGTTGTATCCAATCACGGCGGGCGTGTGCTCGACCAGTGTCCGGCGACCGCGGAAGTTTTAGCAGATATCGCGGAGGCAGTGCAGGGAAAAGTCAGGATCTTTGTAGACGGAGGGATCCGCTCCGGTGTGGATGTCTTTAAGGCGCTTGCGCTTGGTGCAGATGGTGTTCTGATCTGCCGTCCGTTCGTCACAGCAGTATACGGAGGCGGTGAAGAAGGTGTCAGGACTTATATTGAGAAGATCGGAACAGAACTTGCAGATACAATGGCAATGTGTGGAGCCGCCTCCTTAAAAGACATCACAAAGGAGATGCTGTATTTGCCAAAATAAAAGAAAAATGAATGGCAAAGTACAATAAAAATGTAATATTGTTAGAAAAATGTCAAGGTAGCTAGTAAAACTACACAAAAATAAAAATGAAAATTAGTATAAAATATAACTTGACTACAACTGGTAAAATGCTATACAATCTATACATGCTCACGTATAAAAAATAGAATAGAAGTTGCGAAAAGGAACTTTGATAGTGTGTTACTGGTGATGCAGGCATGAACTATCCGGTTTTATTCATAGATCATGATTAAAACAGGTAGTTTATGCCTTTTTATATGCCGCAAGACAGATTGACTCAGATCTTGACAGAAGAAAAAGGAGAGCTGACAGTGTACTGTATTTTGAAAATTTTAAATAACAATGCACTGCTCGCCAGAGAAGCGGGCGATGGCAGTGAGAGGATTTTATTAGGAAAAGGCATTGGATTTGGCAAGAGAGCAGGAGATGAGGTAGGGATCGACGAAGGAGTTCAGGTGTATACACCGGTCGTAAGAGAAGAACAGCGTTCCACGATCCATGCGGTCAATGCGATCGATCCGGTTTACATTGAGGCAGCAGGAAAGATCATCGAAGAGGCAGAGAAAGTATTTGACTCCATGAATGGGGACATTCTTCTTCCGCTGGCAGACCACCTCGCATTTGCGGCGAGGCGCGAGAGGGAGAATATATTTCTCTCCAATCCATTTATACCGGATATCAAGATTTTATTCGGAAAAGAATATGCGGTTGCCTTAGAGAGCAGAAAGATCATCGAGCAGATGACCGGGTACCGGATTTCGGACGATGAGGCAGGGTTTATCGCACTGCATATCCATTCCGGGCTTTCGGATGAGGCAGTGTCAGAAACATTAAAAGCAACACAGATTATAGATGAGAGCATGCAGATCATAGAGGATCATCTGCAAAAGGAGATGAAGAAGGAGTCTTTAAGCTATATCCGGCTGATGAGCCATCTGTATTATATGGTTGCCCGGGCAAAGGCAAAAGAGGCAGTCAATATCGACTTAAATGAGTTCGTGCAGGAGAAATACCCGGAGGCAATGGCAGTGTCAGAACTGATCTGCAGAAATATGCAGGAGAAGCTTGGAATCGCGGTCATGGAGGAAGAAATCGGTTTTCTTGCGATCCATATCCAGAGGATGACTGCATGATTTCATATCAATAAACTGTAAATGTCAATAAGCTGTAAATGAGCAAATCAATTTATCTAAATGAAGGGAGATTACAAAAATGAAAAGTTTTGAGTACACAGTAAAAGATGAGATGGGAATTCACGCAAGACCAGCAGGGATCCTTGCAAAAGAAGTAAAGAAATACGAGAGTAAGATCACGATCACAAAAGAAGGAAAGACAGTGGAAGCTTCTAGACTGATGGCAGTGATGTCACTTGCAGTAAAATGCGGACAGACAGTGGAAGTGCAGGTAGAAGGAAGCGATGAAGAAGCTGCATACGAAGGCATGAAAGCATTTTTTGAAGCAAATTTATAAGAAGCTGTAACAGGTTAGAAAGAAGTTATCAAGATTATAAAGATAAGAAATGGCGGGAAAGCGATCATGGAATGTTTAAAGGGCAAATCAGTCTACAAAGGGATTGCACTTGGAAAAATATCTGTGCTGAAAAAAGATGATTACGTAGTAAAGCGTGTCAAAGTGGAAGATACTGAGGCAGAGCTGCAGCGAGTGAAAGAGGCGGTGGCAGTTTCGCAGAAGCAGCTTGAAAAGTTGTATGAGAAGGCGGTGAAGGAAGTCGGTGAGGCGAGCGCTGCGATCTTTGAAGTACACCAGATGATGCTGGAAGATGAGGATTACAATGAATCCATCGAAAATATCATCAGTACGCAGCAGGTCAATGCAGAGTATGCGGTTGCATCTACCGGAGATAACTTCTCGCAGATGTTTGCAAGCATGGACGACGATTATATGAGAGCCAGAGCGGCAGATATCAAAGATATCTCGAACCGTCTCGTAAAAAATCTGTCCGGGCAGGATGCAGACGGGATCGATCTCGATGAACCGGTGATCGTTGTGGCAGACGATCTCTCCCCAAGTGAGACGGTGCAGATGGATAAGGAAAAAATACTGGCATTTGTGACCGTACATGGTTCTGCAAATTCTCATACAGCGATTCTGGCACGTATGATGAATATCCCGGCGCTGATCGGAGTCGATATGGATTTGGAGGCGCTGCACACCGGGACAGAGGCGGCAGTGGATGGATTTACCGGAGAATTTTTCGTGGATCCGTCAGAGGAAGTAAAAGAAAGTATCCAGAGAAAACTTGCCGGGGAGAAGGAAAAGCAGGAACTTCTCCAGCAGTTAAAAGGAAAAGAAAATATCACAAAAAGCGGCAGAAAGATTCATCTGTATGCGAATATCGGAAGCGTGGCAGATATGGGATATGTACTGGAAAATGATGCGGGCGGCATCGGTCTTTTTAGAAGTGAGTTTCTCTACATCGGAAGAAATGAACTTCCGGGCGAGGAAGAACAGTTCCAGGCATATAAACAGGCCGTTCAAAATATGGCAGGGAAAAAGGTGATCATCCGTACACTGGATATCGGTGCAGACAAGCAGGCAGATTACCTGAATATTGAAAAGGAAGAAAATCCTGCACTCGGCTACCGGGCAATCCGGATCTGTCTGACGCAGCCGGAGATCTTCAAGACACAGCTGAGGGCGCTGTTTCGTGCTTCTGCCTATGGAAATCTGGCGATCATGTATCCGATGATCACATCGACAGAGGAAGTAGAGCAGATAAAGGCGATCGTGCAGGAAGTCAAGGCAGAACTGAAAGCAGATGCGATTCCATACCAGGATGTGGAGGAAGGAGTTATGATCGAGACTCCGGCAGCAGTCATGATCAGTGATGAACTGGCAAAGATGGTAGATTTCTTCAGTATCGGGACAAATGACCTGACACAGTATACACTGGCAATCGACAGGCAGAATGAGAAGCTGGATCGTTTCTACAATCCGCATCACAAAGCGATCTTAAAGATGATCCAGATGGTTGTGGACAATGCACATCAGGAAGGAAAATGGGCCGGTATCTGTGGAGAGTTAGGAGCAGATCCGGAGCTGACAGAGACTTTTGTGAAGATGGGTGTGGATGAACTTTCCGTGGCTCCGTCGATGATCTTAAAATTAAGAAAGATCATCCGCGAGATGGAATAGGAGAAAGTCGCATATGAATTATATTCGCAGTCATAAAAAGGTTGTTCTGGCAGGTCTTATCATACTGGCGGCAGCAATGCTCATTTTCGGTTTGCAGAGAAAAAGCGTGATGGAACAGTCTGTGGAAGATGAACTGAAGGACGTACCGAGAGAAGAAACTGCAAAACAGTCAGAATTTTACTTAGACCAGCTGACGAAAAAAGAGCTGGATGTCTATCTGTTTCTGAAAGAGCAGATCGAACAGTTTCGGGGAGGGGTGCTGACCCTTCCAGAAGCGGTGAACGGGAAAGAGTATGAGCGCATCACGATGGCGCTGGAATACGAGGGATACAATTACTTCTATGGATTTGCAGATATCCCGATGAACGAGGACAATGTATATCTGCTCAATGAGGAGAAAGATCTTTCCAGAATCACCGAAGATGAGATCACAAAGGTCGTGCTGTTCTTATCCTGTGCCAGTGGGATTGAGACTGCAGGAGAAATCGCAGAGGATGGAACATTAAAAAATGCAGATGAGATCCAGAAAGGTCTGTCCGTCAATGACGAAGAAAAGATCAAAGCAATCAAAGAAAGGCAGGAAGAGACAGAGCGCGTGCTGTCCGGGATCATAGAAGGAATCCCTGAAAACAGCGGTCAGAAGAGTACCGTTGACTATTTCCTGAAATGGCTCGATAAGGAGATGAAAGTGCCGGATGACACTGCCACGAAGGCAAGTGAACTGGAACATATGGGGGATATGCTTGATCAGGTGTATCCACAGAATCATCTTGCGGCAGTCACTGAGAAAAAAGCGAGCGTACTTGGATATGCAAAGATCTTTTCTGAACTTTGCAGAAGAGCCGGCATGGATTCCCACGTAGTGATGGGACACTGGAACGGCAAGTGGAGCCAGGATGAACAGTATGTTCTGTGTGCGGTGACGATCGGGGATCAGACTGTCTATGTGGATGCCAGCGGGGCAAAAAGCAGTTCTCTGGCGGGACACCGGTATCTCTCAGAAAAGGAAGCAAAGAACCGTCTCATATTTGCAGACTGTTTTCAATATGATTAGGAGGAACAAGATGTTTAATTTTTTTAAGAAAAAACAAGACAATACATACATGCTCGGTGCAGTGGCAAAAGGAAAGGCTGTGTCGTTAACGGAAGTAAATGATCCGACCTTTAATTCAGGAATGCTCGGCCAGGGGGTTGCGATCGTACCGTCCGAGGGAAAGATTTACGCACCGGCAGACGGAGAGATCGCAATGGTATTTGAGACACTTCATGCAGTCAGCATGACAGCAGACAATGGAGTTGAGATCTTAGTACATGTTGGGCTGGATACAGTAGAACTGAAAGGAAAAGGATTTGAGGCACATGTCAAAGCCGGAGACAAAGTAAAAAAAGGTGATCTGATGCTGACGGTTGATCTGGATGCAGTTCAGGCGGCGGGCTATGACATCGTGACACCGATCCTCGTGTGCAATACAGATGAGTATGCGGCGGTAGAAGGACTTGCAGGAAAAGAAGTCGCTCCGGGTGAGGACGTTGTAAAGATCCAGATGAAAAATTAGTGAGGATTTTATTGCCGGGGTTCCCGGTGTAAAATAAATGATGAAAGGGAAAAGACTTTCATTGTGAATCAAAAGGGATTAAGAGCAAGGAGGAAAAAAATTATGATGAGATATCTTCAAAGATTAGGAAAATCTCTGATGCTTCCGGTTGCATGTCTTCCGGTTGCGGCTATCCTGCAGGGAATCGGTTACTGGATCGACCCGACTGGATGGGGGGCAAACAATGTAATTGCAGCATTTTTATTAAAGGGCGGCGGATGTCTGATCGACCAGATGCCGATCTTATTTGCAATCGGTGTCGCTGTCGGAATGTCTGATGACAACGACGGTACAGCAGGTCTTGCGGGACTCGTTTCATGGATCATGACAACGACATTACTTTCCACAGATGTTGTAGCAATGCTTACAAAAACAGCAGTGGAAAAAGTAGACCCGGCATTTGGAAAGGTTCAGACACAGTTCATCGGTATTCTCTGTGGTCTGATCGCAGCTGCCTGCTACAATAAATTCAAAAACACAAAATTACCAGATGCATTCTCATTCTTCAGTGGAAAGAGATGTGTTGCGATCGTTACAGCAGGTGCATCCTTAGTTTCCAGCTTAGTACTGTTCTTCGTATGGCCAATCATTTACAATGTACTTGTAACTGTTGGTAAATTTATCATGGATTTAGGACCGGTCGGAGCAGGTATCTACGGTTTCTTCAACCGACTGCTGATCCCATTCGGTCTGCACCACGCGCTGAACTCTGTATTCTGGTTTGACGTTGCAGGAATTAATGATATCGCGAAGTTCTGGGGAAATGCAGAAGGCGGTGTGATGGGAACAACTGGTATGTACATGTCAGGATTCTTCCCGGTAATGATGTTCGGTCTTCCGGCAGCAGCTTTAGCGATGTATCATACAGCAAAAGATACAAAGAAGAAAGTGGCAGCAGGTCTTCTGATGTCAGTAGCAGTTGCTTCCTTCTTCAATGGTGTTACAGAACCTCTGGAATTCTCTTTCATGTTCCTCGCACCGGCTCTCTACGGCGTACATGCAGTATTGACAGGTATCTCTATGGCAGTTGTTGCGGCGCTTCCGGTAAGGGCAGGCTTCAACTTCAGTGCAGGTTTTGTTGACTGGATCTTAAGCTTTAAGGCTCCGTTCGCGCAGAATCCACTGATGCTGATCCCGATCGGACTTGTAGTTGGTGCAATTTACTACGTAGTATTCCGTTTCGTGATCGTGAAATTTAACATGAAGACACCGGGACGTGAAGACGATGATATCGATGAGACAAAAGTAGAGCTTGCAAACAATGACTTTACTGGAATCGCAAAGATTGTCCTCGAAGGTGTTGGAGGACCGTCAAACGTAACTTCTATTGACAACTGTATCACAAGACTTCGCCTGGAGATCAAAGACTACACATTAGTAGATGAGCGCAAGATCAAATCTGCAGGTGTGGCAGGAGTGATCCGTCCAAGCAAAACTGCTGTTCAGGTTATTATCGGAACAAAAGTTCAGTTTGTAGCTG
>CAUWEA010000040.1:0-22433 GCA_963557735.1 uncultured Faecalimonas sp.
CCTCAAGAATGAGGGGCAGGGGAGCTGAGAGTGTGCTCAGCACACTTTTTTATTGTATCCAAAGAAAAATCGGAGAAAATCAAACAAAATGAAAAATCCTCTTGCAAACTTCTGTGCATCTATGTATAATAGTTTAAAATGCGTTGAGAATAGGAGGAATTTAACATGTCACAGAGAAAAGACATTCATAAGGTACTTATTATTGGATCAGGCCCTATTATTATTGGTCAGGCGTGTGAGTTTGATTATTCAGGAACACAGGCTTGTAAAGCGCTTAGAAACCTTGGGTATGAAATTGTATTAGTGAATTCTAATCCGGCTACGATTATGACAGATCCGGATGTTGCTGACGTTACTTATATTGAACCACTGAATGTGGATAGAATCGAACAAATTATTAAAAAGGAAAGACCAGATGCTTTGTTACCAAACCTTGGAGGGCAGTCAGGTCTTAATTTATGCTCGGAATTGGCACAGGCAGGAGTTTTAGAAAAATACAATGTAGAGGTCATCGGAGTTCAGGTAGATGCTATCGAACGTGGAGAAGACAGAATTGAATTTAAGAAGACAATGGACAGCCTTGGCATTGAGATGGCAAGAAGTGAAGTTGCATATTCTGTTGACGAAGCGCTTGCAATCGCAGATAAATTAGGTTATCCAGTTGTTCTGCGTCCGGCATATACGATGGGAGGAGCCGGCGGTGGTCTCGTATATAATGTAGAAGAGTTAAAGACAGTCTGTGCGCGTGGTCTTCAGGCCAGCCTTGTAGGGCAGGTTCTTGTAGAAGAATCTATCCTTGGATGGGAAGAATTAGAATTAGAAGTTGTACGTGATGCAAACAACAATATGATCACAGTATGCTTTATTGAAAATATTGATCCACTTGGTGTACATACCGGAGATTCCTTCTGTGCAGCGCCGATGCTTACTATCCCGGAAAATGTACAGAAACGTTTACAGGAAAAATCGTATAAGATCGTTGAGGCAATCCAGGTGATTGGTGGAACAAATGTGCAGTGGGCACATGATCCGAAGACAGACAGAGATATCGTAATTGAGATCAATCCAAGAACATCCCGTTCTTCTGCACTTGCTTCTAAAGCAACGGGATTCCCGATCGCACTTGTATCTGCAATGCTTGCGACTGGATTGACATTAGAAGATATTCCTTGCGGAAAATACGGAACTTTAGATAAGTACGTTCCGGATGGAGATTATGTCGTAATCAAATTTGCTCGCTGGGCATTTGAGAAGTTCAAAGGCGTAGAAGATAAATTGGGAACACAGATGCGCGCAGTCGGCGAAGTAATGAGCATCGGTAAGACATACAAAGAAGCATTCCAGAAAGCAATCCGAAGCCTGGAGACAGGTCGGTACGGACTTGGACATGCAAAAGATTTTGATCAGAAGTCAAAAGAAGAACTGTTAAATATGCTGATCACACCGACAAGTGAGAGACACTTTATCATGTATGAGGCGCTCAGAAAAGGTGCAACGATCGATGAAATCCACGAGATCACAAAAGTGAAGAAGTACTTCATTGAGCAGATGAAAGAACTTGTAGAAGAAGAGGAAGCACTTTTGGCAAATAAGGGAGCGCTCCCGTCAGATGAAGCACTTACTCAGGCGAAGAAAGATGGATTCTCAGACAAATATCTGAGCCAGATCTTAGAGATCAAAGAAGAAGAAGTAAGAGAGAGACGTCTTGCGATCGGTGTAGAAGAAAAATGGGAAGGCGTTCATGTAAGTGGTACAGAGAACAGCGCTTACTATTATTCAACATATAATGGAGAAGATAAGAATCCGATCAGCACAGAGAAGCAGAAGATCATGATCCTTGGCGGTGGTCCAAACAGAATCGGTCAGGGAATCGAATTTGACTACTGCTGTGTACATGCGTCACTTGCATTAAAACAGCTTGGATTTGAGACGATCATCGTAAACTGTAACCCGGAAACTGTGTCAACAGACTATGATACATCTGATAAACTGTACTTTGAGCCACTGACACTGGAAGATGTTCTCAGCATTTATGAGAAAGAAAAACCGGTAGGAGTGATCGCACAGTTCGGAGGACAGACACCGCTGAACCTTGCAGCAGATTTGGAGAAGAACGGCGTAAAAGTGCTTGGTACAGCTCCATCTGTAATTGACCTTGCAGAGGACAGAGATTTATTCCGTGCCATGATGGAAAAACTGGAAATTCCAATGCCGGAATCAGGAATGGCAGTAAATGTAGAAGAAGCATTAGAGATCGCTGAAAAGATCGGATATCCGGTAATGGTACGTCCTTCTTATGTGCTTGGAGGAAGAGGAATGGAAGTTGTCCACGATGCAGAGAGCATGGTAGGATATATGAAAGCTGCAGTTGGAGTAACACCTGACAGACCGATCCTGATCGACAGATTCTTAGGACATGCAACAGAATGTGAGGCAGATGCGATCAGTGATGGAACACATGCATTTGTTCCGGCAGTGATGGAACACATTGAGCTTGCAGGTGTGCACTCAGGAGACTCTGCATGTATCATTCCATCTAAGTACATTTCAGAGGAAAATGTAAAGACGATCAAAGAATATACAAGAAAGATCGCAGAAGAAATGCATGTCAAAGGACTTATGAACATGCAGTATGCGATTGAAAATGGAAAGGTATATGTGTTAGAGGCAAACCCTAGAGCATCCAGAACAGTACCGCTTGTATCAAAAGTGTGCAATATCAGAATGGTGCCGCTTGCAATTGATATCGTGACATCAGAACTGACTGGAAGACCTTCTCCGGTTCCGGCATTAAAAGAGCAGGAAATTCCATACTACGGAGTAAAAGAGGCGGTATTCCCATTCAATATGTTCCAGGAAGTAGACCCGGTATTAGGACCTGAAATGCGTTCCACAGGAGAAGTTTTAGGACTTTCCAGATTCTACGGTGAAGCATATTACAAAGCGCAGGAAGCTACACAGCTTAAGATCCCGATGGAGGGAACTGTCCTGATCACTGTAAATGATAAAGATAAAGCGGAAGTTGCCGATGTGGCAAGACAGTTTGTAGAAACTGGATTTAAGATCCTTGCTTCTAAGAATACTTACAAATTACTTCAGCAGGAAGGAATTGAAGCAGAACTTGTGAATAAGATGCAGGAAGGACGTCCGAACATTCTTGATCTGATCATGAACGGAAAGATCGATCTGATCATCAATACACCACTTGGAAAGAGTGAGAATGTAGACGACAGCTATTTAAGAAAGGCTGCAATTAAGAAAAAAGTTCCGTATATCACAACAATGGCCGCAGCAAAGGCAACCGTAAGTGGTATCCAGTCAATGAAGAAACCAGGCTGCGGAGAAGTAAAATCTATTCAGGAATTACATAACGAGATTACAGATAAAATGTAAGTAAAATTCATTCAGATCTGTATCAACAGCGTATGATTGGGTAAATGGTAACTCCCGGAGGATATGATACATGAGCGTATCAGTCCGCCGGGAGTTTTTATATACCGTACTTTGTGTGAAAGGCGGGGATGAACAATTTCTGTGTGAATGAATGTTGGGGAAATTTGGGGGAAATAGTACAAATATTGCTTAACAACCAACACTTTGATACAATGAAAGAGAATTTTGCGATAGATATTTCATATAGAGTATTTGAAGTTAAGATTTAGAAGTTTTAGAAAAAAGTGGAGAAAAAGATATGGAGACACTTTATAACCGACTAGAGAGATATGGGGACAGCGATTTCTATGGAATGCATATGCCGGGACATAAGCGTAACAGAGGGCTGATCAGAAACCGCATCCCATATGAACTGGATATTACAGAGATCGATGGATTTGATGATCTTCATCATGCAGAAGGGATCCTTAAGGAGGCAGAAGCGCGTGCAGCGCGGCTTTATAAAGCAGATCGGACGCATTTTCTTGTAAACGGAAGTACGGTTGGAATTCTGAGTGCGATTCTTGGTTCGACGAAGAAAGGAGATAAGATCCTTGTGGCAAGAAATTGTCATAAATCAGTGTATCATGGAATCTATCTCAATGAACTGGAACCGGTTTATATTTACCCGGCATATGAGAAATCAGGGATCAATGGCGAAATTTCTCCAGACGAAGTGGAAAAGATCCTGGAGAGAGAACGGGGGATCCGTGCAGTGATGATCGTATCTCCGACCTATGACGGGGTAGTATCAGATGTCAGAGAGATTGCACGTATTGTACACAGATATGGGATTCCACTGATTGTGGATGAAGCGCATGGTGCACATTTTGGATTTCATCCATATTTTCCGGAAAATGCAAATACAAAGGGAGCAGATGTCGTCATTCACAGCGTACATAAGACATTGCCGGCTCTGACGCAGACAGCGCTGATCCATTTGAATGGGACGATCGCGGACCGGAAAAAGATTGAACGATATTTGCACATGCTGCAGTCGAGCAGTCCGTCGTATCTGCTGATGGCGAGTATCGATGTCTGCATGGAATTTCTGGAAAAACGAGGGCAGCAGGAATTTGAAACGTATGTGCAGGAATTAGAAAAAGTCCGTCAAAGGCTGGAAAATCTAAAGATGCTGAAGCTGATCCGGACGAAGCAGTATGACCGGTCGAAACTGGTCATTTCAGTGAAAGAAAGCCAAATATCGAGTCGGGAACTTTCGCAAATCCTGCGGGAAAAGTATCACCTGGAGATGGAGATGACAGCGGGGGATTATATTCTCGCAATGACTTCTGTGGGAGATACCAAAGAGGGACTGGAACGGTTTGCAGCAGCATTAGAAGCGATTGATGCAGGATTAAAAGGGGCAGATATGCAGGCAAAAAGCATCGGGAGTCTTCCTCGGACAGAGCTGTGTCTGAAAAGTTCAGAAATCATTGACCGGGAAGATGGAGTAAGTGTGGCGTGGAAAGAAAGCAGTGGATTTATCTCCATGGAATATGCCTATCTGTATCCGCCGGGAATCCCACTGATCGTGCCCGGAGAGAAGATGACAGAAGAAGTGATCTCCTGTCTTGAAGAATACCAAAAAAGAGGATTTTCCATTGAAGGACTCAAGGAAGAAGGAAAGATAAAGGTGTGCAGAGATGAGTAAGATTTTTTATTTTATGGGCAAGAGCGCAGCAGGAAAGGATACGATTTTTCAGAGGATACAAAAGCTTCTGCCGGAACTGCGTACGATTGTAATCTATACAACGCGGCCGATCAGAGAAGGAGAAGAAGATGGTGTTGCATATCATTTTGTGACGGAGGAGCGGATGAGAGAACTTGAGGAAGAGGGAAAGATCATCGAGCTTCGGTCATACGACACCGTGCATGGCATCTGGTATTATTTTACGGCGGATGACGGCCAGTTCTCAGGAAGTGAAAGTTGTGTGGCGATCGGGACACTGGAGTCTTTTGAAAAAATGCAGAAGTATTTTGGAAAGGAAAATGTAATTCCGATTTATATACAGATAGATGATGGAGTCCGGTTAGAGAGGGCGCTTGCACGGGAACGCACACAGAAAGAGCCAAAATATGCAGAGCTGTGCAGGCGGTTTCTTGCAGATGAGAAAGATTTTTCTAAAGAAAATCTGGAGCGACTTGGAATTGAGCGGTGTTTTGAAAACCGGGATATGGAAAAATGTACAAATGAAATTATGCTATATATTCAGAAAAATCTATGCTATAATAGCAACAAAGATACTGGCAGCAGATAATGCTTTCAATTAACATTTTACACATAAAGGACAGTGATGATCATGGGCGGATTTAAAGATGTAATTGGACACAATGAGATTATTGAATACATTCAGAATGCGGTGAAGATGGACAAGGTTTCCCACGCATATATTATGAACGGACAGAAAGGTTCGGGAAAGAAGATGCTTGCAGATCTGTTCGCAAGGACACTTCAGTGTGAGGGAGACGGAGTGGAGCCTTGCGGGGAATGCCGTTCCTGCAGGCAGGCAGACGGCAACAATCAGCCGGATATCATCCGGGTGACACATGAGAAGCCGAATTCGATCAGTGTCGATGATATCCGTACACAGGTGAATAACGATATTCTGATCAAGCCGTACAGCAGCAAATATAAGATATACATCATACCGGAGGCTGACAAGATGACTGTGCAGGCTCAGAATGCGCTTTTAAAGACAATAGAAGAGCCGCCGTCCTATGCGGTGATCTTTCTTCTGACGGAGAATGCAGAAGTACTTTTACCGACGATCCGTTCCCGCTGTGTTATGTTGAAGCTGAGAAATATCAAAGATAAGCTGATCAAGAAATATCTGATGGAGGAGATGGAGATACCAGATTACAAAGCAGATATCTGTACCGCATTTGCCCAGGGAAATATGGGGCGTGCGATCATGCTGGCGACTTCTGAACATTTCAATGAGATCAAGGAAGAGGCAGTGCAGCTTTTAAAATATATCAATGATATGGAACTGTATGAGATCGTGGAGGCGATTAAACGGATCAATAATTATAAGCTGGAGATCACAGATTATCTCGATATTATCATGATCTGGTACAGAGACATCCTTCTTTACAAAGCAACGAAGGATGTGGATGGCGTTGTATTTGCTGACCAGCTGAATTATATCAAAGAACGGGCAAGTAAGAGTTCCTATGAGGGAATCGAGAAGATCTTAGACAGCATCGAGAAAGCGAAGGCACGTCTCAAGGCAAATGTAAACTTTGATCTTGTCATGGAACTGTTGCTGCTGACAATAAAGGAGAACTAGAACAATGGCAAGAGTAATCGGGGTAAGATTCCGCACGGCAGGGAAGATCTACTTCTTCTCACCGGGGAAATTCGATGTCAAAAGAGGAAATCAGGTGATCGTAGAGACTGCGAGGGGAATTGAATTTGGAAATGTCGTGACAGGTCCAAAGGATGTTCCGGATGACCAAATCATGCAGCCGTTAAAGACGGTGATCCGCATCGCGACAGAAGAAGACCGCAGAACAGAAGAGAAAAACAGAGAGAAAGAAAAGGAAGCATTTCAGATCTGTCTTGAGAAGATAAGAAAACATGGACTTGAGATGAAGCTGATCAATGCAGAATATACCTTTGACAATAATAAAGTGCTGTTTTATTTTACAGCGGATGGAAGGATCGACTTCAGAGAACTGGTCAAGGATCTTGCTGCGGTATTCCGCACAAGAATTGAGTTGAGACAGATCGGCGTCCGGGATGAGACAAAGATCCGTGGAGGCATTGGCGTCTGTGGAAGACCGCTCTGCTGTCACACATATCTGTCAGAGTTTGCACCTGTTTCCATTAAGATGGCAAAGGAGCAGAATCTGTCACTGAATCCGACAAAGATTTCTGGAGTCTGCGGAAGACTTATGTGCTGTCTGACCAATGAGCAGGAGACTTATGAAGAGTTAAACAGTCATCTGCCGTCAGTCGGAGATACGGTCACAACTGTGGAAGGTCTGAAGGGAGAGGTTCACAGTCTGAGTGTGTTAAGGCAGCTTGTAAAAGTCGTCGTAAAGCTTGACAATGATGAGAAAGAAATCAGAGAATATAAAGTTTCGGAACTGAAGTTTAAGCCGAGACGAAAGAAAAACGAAGTCAGACTCTCAAAGGAACAGATGAAGGAGCTGGCTGCACTTGAGAAAGGAACAGGAGAATCGAAGTTAGATGACAACTAATTTAAAGCAGGAAGAAAGATTAGATGATCTTCAGATCAATGGATACGAGATCATCCAGCATCCAGGCAGGTTCTGCTTCGGCATGGATGCGGTGCTTCTCTCTAATTTTGCCACAGTTAAAAAAGGAGAGTATGCACTTGATCTTGGAACGGGAACGGGAATCATCCCGATTCTTCTGGAAGCGAAGACAAACGGGGAACATTTTACCGGGCTGGAGATCCAAAAAGAGAGTGCAGATATGGCACAAAGAAGTGTATTACACAATCATCTTGAGCAGAAGATAACGATTCAAACAGGTGACATCAAAGAGGCGGGCACGATATTTGCTCCCGCTTCTTTTGATGTCATCACGACGAACCCACCTTATATGTTAGGGGAGCATGGCCTTAAGAATGAAGCAGATGCAAAAACGATCGCACGGCATGAGATTTTGTGCACACTGGATGATATATTAAGAGAGAGCGCAAAGCTTCTGAAATTTCGAGGAAGATTTTATATGGTACACAGACCGTTCCGCCTGCCGGAGATTCTTACAAAAATGTCCCGGCATGGGATTGAACCGAAACGGATGCGGCTTGTACATCCGTATATCGACAAAGAGCCCAATATGGTGCTGATCGAGGGATCAAGGGGAGGAAGACCGCGGATGAAAGTAGAACCGCCGCTGATCGTGTACAAAGAACCCGGAGTTTATACAGAAGAATTGCTGCAGGGATACAGTATGAAGTAGTAGGAATAGGGCAGACAGCAGGGGAAGCGGCAGCAGACTCTTGAGGAAGAGACAAATAAGAGAAAGGAAAATGGGCCATGTCAGGTATTTTATATTTATGTGCAACGCCGATCGGAAATCTGGAAGATATGACATTTCGTGCAGTGAGAACGCTTGGAGAAGTGGATCTGATCGCAGCGGAAGATACGAGAAACAGTATCAAACTGCTCAATCATTTTGAGATCAGGACTCCGATGACGAGTTATCACGAATATAATAAAATCGAAAAAGGGAAGAAGCTTGTGCAGAAGCTTTTAGAAGGACAGAATATTGCATTGATCACAGATGCGGGCACGCCGGGGATTTCTGATCCGGGGGAAGAACTTGTGAAAATGTGTTATGAGGCTGGGATCACTGTCACATCACTTCCGGGGGCAGCGGCATGTATCACAGCACTGACCATTTCCGGGCTTGCCACACGACGGTTTGCATTTGAGGCATTTCTCCCGAGTGATAAGAGGGAGCGCCAGGAAGTATTAAAGGAACTGGAGCAGGAGACGCGAACGATCATTTTATATGAGGCTCCGCACAGACTTGTGAAGACGTTAAAGGAGCTGGAAGGAGTTCTCGGGGACAGAAAGATCACGGTGTGCCGGGAGCTGACAAAGAAGCATGAGACCGCATTTGCGACAACGCTTCCAGAAGCGATTGCCTATTATGAGGAAAATGATCCGAAGGGAGAGTGTGTCCTCGTAGTGGAAGGAAAGAGCAGAGAAGAGATTCGAAAGGAAGCACAGAGCCAGTGGGAGCAGATGTCGCTGGAGGATCATGTGCAATATTACATGGATCAGGGATCCGATAAGAAGGAAGCGATGAAAAAAGTGGCAAAGGACCGCGGGATTTCCAAAAGAGATGTATATAACAGCCTGATTTAAAGTTGCTTCGTGAAAATTCCATTCGCTTTAGCTTATAGGTGTTTCTATGTGTTTTGAGCAACTTGTATATTAATTTCCAAAAAGTTTGTGCAAGTGGAGTATGGAACAAGATGCTGTTTTCCCGTATACTAATCCTATCAAAAAACGAAATAAGACATGAATAGGTAAAGTTTAGGAGGAAATGGAACAATGGCAAGTTTATCATTAAAACACATTAACAAAACATATCCAAATGGTTTTGAAGCTGTAAAAGACTTCAACCTTGAGATTGAAGATAAAGAATTTATCATCTTTGTAGGTCCTTCAGGATGCGGTAAATCTACAACACTTCGTATGATCGCAGGTCTGGAAGAGATCACATCCGGTGAGTTAAAGATTGGAGACAAAGTAGTAAACGATGTAGAACCAAAAGACAGAGATATCGCGATGGTATTCCAGAACTACGCTCTGTATCCGCATATGACAGTATATGATAACATGGCATTCGGTCTGAAATTAAGAAAAGTACCGAAGGATGAGATTGACAGAATGGTAAAAGAAGCTGCTAAGATCCTTGACCTTGAAAGCTTATTAGACCGTAAACCGAAGGCTTTATCTGGTGGACAGAGACAGCGTGTTGCTATGGGTCGTGCGATCGTTCGTAATCCAAAAGTATTCCTTATGGATGAGCCTTTATCAAACCTTGATGCAAAATTAAGAGGACAGATGCGTATCGAGATTTCTAAATTACACCAGAGATTAGGTACAACGATTATCTACGTTACTCATGACCAGACAGAGGCTATGACACTTGGTACAAGAATCGTAGTTATGAGCGCCGGTATCGTTCAGCAGGTAGATACACCACAAGTATTATATGATACCCCATGTAACTTATTTGTTGCAGGATTCATCGGATCACCACAGATGAACTTCTTAGATGCAACATGTAAAGTAAATGGAAATAAAGTAGCTCTTGAAGTGGGAGGAGCAGCAATCGAACTTCCACCTGCAAAAGCGAAAAAATTAATCGAAGGCGGATATGACGGAAAGACAGTTGTACTTGGTATTCGTCCGGAAGATGTTCACGATGAGCCAATGTTCATTGCATCTTCTCCAAACACAGTGATCGAATCTAAGATCCGTGTATACGAAATGTTAGGTGCTGAAGTTTACTTATACTTCGACTACGCTGGAGCAAATATGACAGCAAGAGTTGACCCAAGAACAACAGCAAGAACAGGCGATACAGTGAAATTTGCATTCGATGCAGAAAAGATTCATGTATTTGATAAAGAAACAGAGCGCACAATCACAAACTAATGAGCGTTTTAGAAAGAAAATATAAGGCTGATCGGAAATAAATCAGCCTGAGAGATAGCAGAACTGTCACAGTATGGAAGGATTCATATTGTGGCAGTTTTTTTGATTTTTGGCAAGTGGTGATGGCTTATTGGCATACAAAAGAGAAAAGGAAATTTTACAGAAACTTAAAAAAGATTTTTTGTATAAAAGTGGGAGATTCGTTATAATGAAGAAGTTGCAAAAGCAATGAATTTGTATAGAGAAGAAAAGGGATCAGAAGGAATGAATCGAAGATATTTATTAAAAAAGATGGCGAAAGACTGTGTGCCAACGGTATTTTCTCTCTTGGTGTCCGGGCTTTATGCGGTGATGGATGGTTTGTTTGTCGGACGTGCGGTTGGAGATGTGGGGCTTGCGGCGATCAATATCGCGTGGCCGATCGCTGCGGTGATCGCGGCAGTGGGAATCGGGATCGGAAGCGGTGGCAGCGTACTGTATTCAAACTGTAATGGAAAAGGAGAAGAAGAACGAGGAGAG
The DNA here is from genome assembly GCA_963557735.1 of uncultured Faecalimonas sp. GTDB lineage: Bacteria > Bacillota > Clostridia > Lachnospirales > Lachnospiraceae > Faecalimonas. The sequence continues at coordinate 11,107 of CAUWEA010000040.1, forward strand.
CAGGTATATCACCAGACAATCACCTTGCTGGCAGTGGCAGGTATAGTTCTTTTGATCGGGCTTGGGGTAACATATCCATCTATTCTGAGATTGATGGGAGCGAGAGGAGAGGTCTATCAGAAAGCCGCAGAGTATATTCAGATTATTATTTTAGGATCGGTCTTTCAGGTGATGGGAACGGGATTTGTTCCAATGCTCCGCAACCGAAATTTTGCATTTCAGGCGATGGTCAGCATGGCAGCAGGTATGGGCGTCAATGGAGTATGCAATTATTTGTTATTGTTTGTTGTAAAAATTGGGATACGGGGAGCAGCAGTCGGGACAATCGCTGCGCAGCTGGTTGTACTGGTGCTCAGTTCTTATCTTGTTTATGGCAGGCAGAAAGTACGTTTGAAAGTAGTGTGGGATAAGCAGATGATCATGGAAATCCTGAAAATAGGAATTTCCGCATTTGGTCTGTCGCTTGCTCCATCGATCGTGTTGCTCTTTACCAATCTGCAGTGTCTTAAATATGGAGGGGATGCAGCGGTTGCATGCTATGCAGTGATTTCCTATATTGTATTCCCGGTGCAGTCTATGCTCATGGGAATCGGGGACGGAACACAACCCCTGATGAGTTTTTACAGCGGGGCGAAAAGGGCAGAAGAACTTGGATTTGTAAAGAAGATTGCATCGGTGACAGTCGTGGGGCTGGGCGTCATTTTCTTTGGAATCCTGCTTCTGGTATCTAAATACATTCCGGATATTTTTGGAATGCAGATGGATTCCCAGGCTTACTTTGGAACCGGGATGGCACTCAGTGCAGTTTCGTTTTTATTTACCGGTCTGGCAAAGTTTCATATTTCTTATTTGAATGCAACGCTTCAGGTGAAGCAGGCGATGCAGCTTATCTACGGAGAGACCATCGTTGTGGCGCCGTTACTTATTTTTCTATTGCCATGTTTCTTAGGAATCAATGGTATCTGGTTATCACTTCCGGGAACACAGATAATCATGCTCTTATTATTTAATGTGTTCTTTACAAAAACAGGAATGTAGATTTTATAAATGTCTTGTATAGTGGGTTTCGGAAAGGAGAAAGTTATGAGCCGAAAGAACATTATACAAAGACTGAAACAAGCGGGAGGGGCATGGATGTTTGTGATACCTGCACTGATCCCGCTGATCATTTTCTGGATTTATCCAATTTTCAGGTCTTTATTTATCAGTTTTACCGATTGGGATTATATGAGTCCCACATACAATTTTGTATTTTTAGACAATTTCAAATCTTTGTTTACGGATGAGCGGTTCTATGAGGCGCTTTGGAATACGATCCTATTCAGTGTGGGAACGATCATTCCGACGATCGTTGGAGGGCTTTTGCTTGCTTTGCTGCTTCAGAAAAATTTCAGGGGAAGCGGGGCATACAAGTTTATCCTGTTCTCGCCGTGGGTGACGCCGACTGTAGCCATCTCTATCGTATGGACCTGGATTTTTGAACCGCAGGTAGGAATCGCAAATATGGTATTGGAATTTTTTCATTTGCCGGGACTGCAGTGGATTCAGAGTTCGGATACTGCGATGCTGTCTGTGATACTGGTGACGGTCTGGAAGAGTCTTGGATATGCGATGATCTTCTATTTATCTGCACTTGAGAAAGTTCCGGGAGATTTATATGAGGCATGTGGACTGGATGGTGCAAAGAAATGGCAGAGATTTCGTGATATTACCATCCCATGTATTTCACCGACCACATTTTTTCTTATGATCATTACGATGGTCAATTCCCTCCAGGCATATGATCAGATTCAGATTCTTACGCAGGGAGGACCGTCAGGAAGTACAAGAACGTTGTTGTATATGTATTATCAACTTGGGTTTGAGGAATTTAACATGGGAGAGGCAACTGCGGTTGCGATGGTGATCATTCTGATCACGGTTCTGCTTTCTTGTGTGCAATTTACAGCATCAAAAAAATGGGTACATTATTAGAAATCGGAGAAAGGAACAGCATGGAAGGACAGAAAGTTTTAAATGGATCCCGGGTGGGATCGCGTACCCGCAGCGAACATGCGGCGGCGTTTCAGCAGGTGAAAAAGGTTCGGAATAGTTTACTGCATGTATTAAAAATGGCAGCGCTGGTGTCGGCAAGCATTGTGACGGCATTCCCTTTTTTCTGGATGATCATCAGTGCTTTGAAAACAAAGGCAGAGATCATGGATGTCAGTGTTTTTCTGCCGGAGACAGCGCAGTGGCAGAATTTTTCGGAAGTTTTGTTTGAATCTCCAATGGTAAGGTATATCGGAAACAGTTTATTCGTATCCGTATGTACGGTTGCAATTCAGGTTGTTACGGGGGCGATGATCGCGTATGCGATCGTATTTATGAAATTTCGGGGAAGAAAGGTTTTGTTCGCTGTGATCATGGCAACTTATATGCTTCCAACAGCGGCAACTTATATTCCGAGCTATATTATTTTATCAAATTGGAATTTGCTGAATACTTATACCGGGCTGATCATATCAAATGCAGTCAGTATTTTTGGGATTTTTCTTCTTCGGCAGGCTTTTATGCAGGTTCCGGCAGGATTAGTGGAAGCGGCCAAAATAGATGGAGCGAATGCATGGAAAATTTTGTGGAAGATTGTGACGCCAATGACAAAATCATCATTTATCACATTTGGACTGATGAGTTTTATCAGCAGCTACAATAATTACATGTGGCCGTCTCTGATCACAGATTCACCGGAGATGAGTCTTGTTTCTCAGGGGCTTCGTAGATACTTTATCGAAGGTGGAGCTTATGGGACAGAATGGCCGAAAGTAATGGCAGGAAGTACGATTATTGTCGTACAACTCTTAATTTTATTTCTGTTTACACAGAAGTGGTTTATCAACGGAATCGGTGGAGATACCGGAATGAAAGGATAGGGAAAATATGAAATTAAAAAAATTAACAGCAATCGGGTTAGCTTGTGCAATGACAGCATCTGCATTTGCAGGATGTGGAGGTACGAAAAAAGAAGAGACAGCAAAGACAGAAGATGGAAAGATCAAGATTGATTTCTGGTATTCGGGAGGAAAAACAGCTGTCGGTATTCTGGGAGATATGGTGAAAGAATTTAATAATTCTCAGGACAAATATGAGATCAACAGTGTAACGCAGGCAGATTATGATGAGACATATGAAAAACTGCAGGCAGGTATTGCAGGGAAAAAGGCTCCGGACATGGCACTGCTTGATGTGGATAAGGCAAGAAATCTGTCAAGAAAAGATTTACTGGCAGATATCCAGCCATTTGTAGATGAAGATGAGGCATTTGAAAAAGAAGATTACATTGAAGTCTTTTATGATCAGGGAATCGATGGTGAAAAATTATTTGCACTCCCTGCATATGGAACAACGCAGGTGATGTACTATAACAAAGCAGCTTTTGAAGAGGCAGGGATTCAGGCGGAGGAGATCAGGACATGGCAGGATCTGGAGGCAGCAGCACAGAAAATGTCAAAAGGTGAGGAGTTCTACGGATGGGAGCCGATGTGGGGATCAGGAAACTTGATTGATGCAGCACTCAGCAATGGAGGAAAAATCTTCAGTGAAGATGGGAAAAAAGTGCTGATCAACTCGGAAGAATGGGTGGAAGTATGGGAAAGCTTCCGCAAATGGATCCATGAAGACAAAACGATGAGAATCCATTCCGGTGGGCAAGGCTGGGAATACTGGTATAAAACAATTGATGATGTCCTGCAAAATAAGGCAGGAGGGTATACCGGATCTTCAGGGGACCAGGCAGATCTTGATTTTGATATTGTAGCGGCAATGGAGCAGCCGGGATGGGGCGAGCATCCATCGGCGCCGGTCGCAGGAGCATTACAGCTTGTCATGCTGGAGGGATCCTCAGAGGAAGAAAAGCAAGGGGTGTATGAATTCATGAAATTCTTTACGACACCGGAAAATCAGGCAAAATGGTCCATGGGAACGGGGTATGTTGCTGTACGCAATTCTACGCAGGAAGTAGAAGCTTTCAAAGCATATATAAGTGAGCATCCGCAGGCGCTTGTACCATTGCAGCAGGCAACGCATGCATCGATCATGCCGGAAGATCCAACTGGAGGAAAAGTAATGGATGCATTGAGTATTGCGGCAGATAAAGTAGAAATCGAAGGCATTTCTGCAAAAGAAGCGTTGGATGAGGCACAGAAGACGGCGCAGAAGGCATTGGACAGTGTGAATAAATAAAATGAGTGAGGGCAGAAGTGTGAGAGAAAAAATTTTATTTGAGATCAATCAAGATACAGATGGGATTTTAGAGACAGAGGTTCTGATTTCAGAACCTCTGGAAGTTCTTTCTGTTACAGTGGATATGAAAGACATGGATATGATCATGGGGTATCTGATCTTGCAGGATGAAAATAAGAATATCCGGTTTCAGAAACTGCTCGGATACAGTGAACGGATCATTCAGATCAGTTCTTCTTCCGAAACGACAACGATCGGGGGTGTACCAGGAACGATCGGGCAAGGAAAATGGAAACTTACATTTTGTATGTTTACAGAAGAAATCAGAAAACAGTTAAGAGAGCAGACCATACCAGTTGCATTTGAGATTTGCGGAGAGCAGTGTAAGATTGAGGAAAAGATCGGAGAAGAATGCTGGGTTTCAGAGAAACAAAAATTTCCTCTGTACTATGACCAGTTTGCATGGAACCGGGAATATCAGAGTGATACAAGGTGGTATAAAGGGGATTTTCATACGCATACGAGACTGTCTGATGGCAAAGAGACTGTTGCAAATGCAATGGAGAAGGCAAAGCAGATGCATATGGATTTTTATGTACCGACAGAGCATAATGTGATCCATACCGGGTGGCGAAAGACGGATGTGATGATTGTTCCGGGAGTGGAGGTGACTGCCCAGGATGGACACTGCAATCTTTTTGGAATTGACCGTCTGCCATCTGCAATCAGAAAAATAATCCAGAATCCGGCAGAAGAGCAGTCAGAAAAACAAATGATGCAAATTTTGCAGGAAGCAGGGGAAAGAGGATGGCTTGTCAGTATCAATCATCCGTTTTTACATATTTGGAAATGGAAATTCAATGCAGTTCCTCTGAATATGATTCAATTTTTGGAAATCATAAATGATCCTACCTATGAATATGCAAAAGAGGCAAATGAGAAAGCAATCCGGTTTCTGGATTTTTTGTGGCAGGAAGGATATCGCATTTATGGGATCGGAGGAAGTGATTCGCATAATCGGATCGATGAGAGATATGATGGGGCGAAAGAACCATCTGTGGCAGGAGATCCAGGTACTTACATATTCTGCAAAGGGCTGACACCGACAAAATTACTGCAGAACTTAAGAAAAGGGCATTGTTATGTGAGCAGATATTGTACGATGGAGATAGAGATTACAGCTGATGGAGAAACTTATCTTCCGGGGGAACATATTCCGGTCGGAAAAAGGGAAGCGGTGCATATCAAATACCATGCAGCAATTCGGGGATTGAAGGAGCGTCCGGTTGTATATGCGGTGGTCAATCGGGTAAGAATCGGTCTGGAGGTTACAGAGACCGAAGAAGGTGTTTATGAGACTGAGACAGAACTTATTTTTTCTGCAGGAACATATGAGTGGATGCGTCTGGATGTTCAAAAAGAAGACGGGGCATTTCTGGGATATGTCAATCCGGTTTATCATGGAGCGAAAACACCACAGTGCAGGTTATTTGGAGAGATGCTTCAAAAAGTATCTGATATGCTTTAAAGAAAAAGGAAAAGAAAATGAAAATAAAAGGAATCTTATTTGATAAAGACGGGACACTGATTGATTTTCATTCGCTTTGGATTCAGGCAGCAAAAAGAGTCGTGCCGGAATTTCTCATTGAAAATCAGATAATAGCAGATCAGGATCATATTGATCTGGTGTTGGAGGCGATGGGAGTGTCTGGAGATACTGTTGATCCAAATGGAGCGCTTGCTTACAAATCAAGCAGAGAGATTGCAGAAGAGATCACAGAGACGCTTGCTGTCAGGGGAATCTGTATCAATAGTAAAAAAGTGCAGGAACAGATGGTGAGACTGTTTGAGAAAAGTGTCAGAGATGACCGTGTGCAGCTTCAGACATTTACAGATCTTCCAGAATTATTCCGCCAATTAAAAGAAAGACAAATCCGTATCGGGATTGCCACAACAGATACGATAGCTTCTACCAGACATTGTCTGAGAAAATTGCAGATTGAAGATTTGCTTGATTATGTTGGGGCTGATGACGGAGTAGTCAGGACAAAGCCGGATCCGGATATGTTTGAAACATTCTGTGAAATTTGCAGGCTGGAACCGGAAGAAGTTGCGATGGTAGGAGATACGTGCAATGATATGAGATTTGCCAGGAATTGTAATGGCAAAGCGGTCGGAGTGCTGAGTGGTGTCAGTAAGAAAGAAGATTTTCAGGGGATGGCAGATATTGTGATTCCTTCCGTGGCAGAGATTCTTTCTATTTTGGATCAGGCAGAAGAGAAAGGGGAATGTGGAAAATGGCAGAAATCTCTTTAAATCATGTATACAAAAAATATGAAGGAGGTGTCACGGCTGTTCAGGATTTTACACTGGAGATTCCGGATAAAGAATTTGTGATTTTTGTAGGACCTTCCGGATGCGGAAAATCCACAACCTTACGGATGATCGCCGGACTGGAATCCATCTCAGAGGGGGAACTTCTGATTGACGGGGAGCGGATGAATGAGGTAGAGTCCTGCGACCGGAATATCGCAATGGTATTTCAAAGTTATGCATTGTATCCGCATATGACGGTATTTGATAATATTGCATATAGTATGAAATTAAAGAAAGTTCCCAAAAAAGAGATCAAAGAGCGGGTACATGAAGTTGCGAAGGTTTTGGAGATTGAAGAGATTCTGGATCGAAGACCGGGGGAGTTATCCGGAGGACAGAAACAGAGAGTAGCGATGGGGCGTGCGATCATCAGGCAGCCGAAGGTCTTTCTGATGGACGAGCCGTTATCTAATCTTGATGCAAAACTCCGCACACAGATGCGGATCGAGATCATGAAACTTTATAAGGAGCTTCAGACTACTTTCATCTATGTGACCCATGACCAGACAGAGGCGATGACACTTGGAACACGCATTGTCGTGATGAAAGACGGGATCATTCAGCAGGCAGATACGCCGCAGAGGCTGTATGATTTTCCGGCAAACCGATTTGTTGCAGGATTTATCGGATCTCCGCAGATGAATTTTATTTCTGCAACATGCTGTGTGAAGAAAGCGGGAGTCTTTCTGGAGACGGCAGATTGTGAAATTCCGATCACAGATGCAAGAAAAGAGCGGTTAAGAGACGGAGGGTATGACGGAAAACAAGTTACGATCGGAGTCAGACCAGAGCATGTGAAAGTGTGGATTCCGGAAGAACCGGAAGTATGTGATATGGTGCTGCAGGCACAAGTAAGTGTTTATGAAATGCTGGGAGCAGAAGCCTATCTTTATTTCAATTACGAAGGACAGCAAGTATCTGCCAGAGTGAAAGCCGATACAAAGATCCGAAAGGGAGATGAGGTATTTTGGGGATTTGACACAAAAGATATGATCTTGTTTGACTTTGAGACGGAGGAAGCGATTTATTAGAAGGAAACAAAGAAGTCAGACTATATAAAAAATGGTGGCTCCCGGGGTAATATGTTGAGGTATATGACTTGAAAACGAGGTGTTTTTGTAATCTATACATAGAAAACCAAGTGGGAATGAGATATAATTACAGAAAAGAGAACACAAAATTTTTAAGGAATAACAGCATAAAATTAGTAAAACATGGAGCATAGAACATGAAAAGAGAGTCAAAAAAACTATGGAATCACAATTTCTTTTTATTATGGCAGGGGCAGCTCGTATCGGCATTCGGAGATGCCCTTTATGCGATTGCCCTGAATCTCTTTGTCCTGGAACTGACCGGGTGCTACACTGAAAGCTATATTTTCTTTTATTCTGCGCGACAGAGGATTTGCTGGAATGATTACATCATAAATTTTTTGTGTGGCGATAATGATAATTCTAACTGTAAGCGATATTTTAGCATAACAGACCGCCTAAGATTTCTCTTATAATAGAAAAATTAAAAAACTATTTTTTAGAATTAGATTTTTTTAGCGCCATTAATTTAACCGTGGTTGTGAATAGTTCTAAATGCATAAAAATAGTTCAAATTAGAACAAGAATTCCTGATATTAAATTTTTACTTAGATTACGAAAAACATCATGTACTTTTTATTATATACATGATATTATGTAATAAATTGCTTATATTAATGTAGAAAGAAGAGAAAAATTGAAAAAATATTTACTATTAATAAAATCACAAATTATTTTAACGATACTTTTATATTTGTTAGAGGTTTTAATAACATCTGTTATGTTAACACTTCCAGGATATCTAATAGATCACTTTAAGTGTAATAGTTCTCAAATATTCTGGATGATAAGTGTATATTTCGGACTATTTATTATTTATTTAGTGGTATGTTATTTTTCTAATCGAGTTGCTGATTACCGCAGGGTGAAATTTGAAAAAGCTATAAAAAAAGACTTTTTTAATAATATTATGGAAAGAAGATATACAGAATATCACGAATATAATATTAGAGAATATTTATCTATGCAATCGAATGATATTACAGAAATGTGCCAGAATTATTTGAGCCCCGTATTATCTATATTTCGCTCATTCATAATGCTGATAGTGTTTGGATTTTTTTTGGTTTATTTTGTGAATTTTTTTATTGCGCTCACTATTATTTTATTTTCTTGTATGGCTGTTTTAGTTCCTAAATTAACTTCCAAAAATCTAGCAAAAAAAAATGGCATACTTTCAAGAAAAATTGGTAAGTATACGCAAGATATTAATTTATTTTTTGAAGCACATGATATTTTGAACCGAAAAGAAATAAAGCGAATAGAAGAAATACACGAAATAAGATTGAATGAAGTTTCAGATTACAATATGAATTTTAGGAAACTAAATAGCACTGCAATGGTACTTAATGGTGGAATTGTAGAATTTATTTCGGTTTTATCATTTTCATTAACTGCAATACTTTTATTTAAGCATGAAATTACAATTGGTATGGCAACAACTACTTTTATATATAGTACAAAGTTCATGGAACCAATATCAGAATTAAATATTAATATAGGAAGAATAAAATCTGTGTCTGAAATTCAAAATAAATTGTGTAAACTTCTTGCGTTATCGACTACTAAAAAAAGAAAAATAGGAGATGAATTAAAAATAATTGAATCAAAAAATATTGGCAAAAAATTATCAGGGAGATATATTACTTATGAAGATATGCGATTTGTTTATCCAAATAAATATTTAATATGTGGTGATAATGGTTCGGGGAAAAGTGTATTTTTTCGTTTACTTATGGGATTTTTAGAACCTGATCATGGAAAGATACTTTATAATGGGCAAGAACATGTTGACATTGATAATTATATTGGATATGTCCCTCAAAATTCAATTATTTTTAACACAGATTATGAAAATAATATAAGTATATTTGGTACTTATAAAACAACGAAGCTTTCATTTTTCGAATCTTTTTTTCCGCAAGACATAATTGAGCACATAAAAAAAAGCGATAATATTGATTTGTTAAGTGGTGGGGAAAAACAAGTTATTATGTTACTTAGAGCTCTTTGCAGTGAAAAACCAATCTTACTTCTTGATGAACCATTTTCAGCAATGAATCAAACAGTAATTAATAAATTTATGAATAATATGGATAAAATAGATTGTATGATGATTATAATTGCTCATAATGTAAGTGATTATATAGATAAATTTGATAGCAAATTTAGTGTCTAAAAGCGAAAATATTATATTTATTTGATTCAAGGATTTTCTAACTTATAGATGAGAAAATAACATATTTTGTACAATAACATCCCTAATATGTGAATACAAAAGAATTTCTTCCTTATGTATGTGCACTGCATAGCGACAAATAAAAAATGGTTTATTAGATGTAGGAGGTGCGTTGCCATAGATGGAAGGGGATACACAAGGCTATTTAAAGCGGAACAGAGAAGACGGTTTATTTCGTATACCCCAAATCAGTTATTTTTGTACTAGATACAAAGAAATAGCCATGATTATTGTTCGTTCATCTGAGATAGAAACAAAAAAATCCTTTATTTTTAAGAAAAAACTTGATTTATTAGGGAGGGGAGTTATATTTATGGAATGGAGCCAAATTGAAAATTATTACATCAAAAAAAAGTTATTAAAGACTATAACTATTGAACTTATTAATCAATGTAATTGGAAATGTAAGCATTGCTATTTAGATAAAGAAAAAATGACGATGCCTAAAGAAAAAATATTTGAAATAATAGATGATGCCAAGAACTTAGGTGCTATTGAAGTTAAATTTTCAGGTGGTGAGATAACATTGCGAAAAGATTTACCTGACATTATTAAATACACTAGGGAAAAATACATGGATGTAATATTATTGACTAACTTATATATATTAACCAATGAGCTAGAAAGCTGTATAGAAAAATATGGAGTTAAACGGATAGAAGTCACTTTATTTTCATTAACAGAACAAGTTCATGACAATTTCGTAGGAATAAAGGGGGCATTAAAAAAATCATTTAGTAATATTAAAAGATTAAAAAAATTGGGGGTTGAAATACTTGTAAAGACATGGGCATTTAAATCAAACTTTGAAGAACTTGAAAAAATGAATATTTTTTTTAAAAAAGAGGGAATTGATTTTAATATACATGTGCAAATATATGCGGATATAAATGGTAATTTTAAGATGCCAGTGGAACTGCAACTCGATAATAATGAAATGAAAAAAGCTTTATATTTAAGTGACAAGAGCTTGAATAGGAAATTTCCGCTTAGTAATTGTAGTGAAGAAAATTTGTGTATTGAATTTAATAATTCAATTTATGTAACGGCGTATGGAGATATAGTTCCGTGTGCTAAATACAGAAAAGCCATTTCGAATATTTACAATCAAAATTTATATGATTTTTGGGAACATTCTATAGAATGGCACAAAATTCAAAATTATTTATGGAAAGATGTAATTGATTGCAAAGATTGTGCACAAAAACATTTTTGTGTTCGTTGTGGCGCTATGTCATATATACTTGGACATGATTTCCTTGAAAATTGTACTGAAACATGCAGATTAGCTCAGCTTAGAATGTCATCTAATTATGAATTATATGAGGAGGAGAAAAATGAAAAAGAAAAGTTTTTCAACACATATATCATGGCAAACAATTCCTAACACAAAGTTGGCT
>CAUWEA010000041.1:0-22302 GCA_963557735.1 uncultured Faecalimonas sp.
CACTTTCTATTACTCCATGTACAAAAAAATAAAGCTTGACATCATAAAAACCTATGATAGAATAATAAGTGATTCAGACAATCAGATGAGTTATTGATAAAGCAAAGGCGTTGAACGTGTCAGTAGAGAACTATTTTCTAACAGAGAGAGGAGATCATCGGCTGGAAGTTTCCTTTAGTTCAGATAGGGATCGAATTTCCCACAGGAGCTGCATTTTAGAAAGGATTCCAGACAACCGATGTCCGGGAACTCAGTAGAAGATGACGTATCTGCACGTTACGCAGTCCGAGAGCCTGACTCTTACGAGCAGGAATTAGGGTGGTACCGCGATAGACCTCGTCCCTTTTTGGGACGGGGATTTTTTTATTTAGGAGGAATCAGAAAAGATGAAGGAAAAATTACAGAGCATCAAAGAAGAAGCAGTCAGACTGATCCAGGCTGCTGATGCACCGGAAAAACTGAATGATGTAAAAGTCAGATTTCTTGGGAAAAAAGGAGAACTGACAGCGGTCTTAAAAGGGATGAAAGATGTTGTCCCGGAAGACAGACCGAAGGTGGGACAGCTTGTCAATGAGACGCGAGAGGCAATCGAACAGCTGTTAGAAGAGACAAAGACAAAGATGGAAAGAGCGCTTCGCGAGGAGCAGTTAAAATCCGAAGTCATTGATGTGACACTGCCGTCGAAGAAAAATATGGTCGGACACCGTCATCCGAATACGATCGCGTTAGAAGAAGTGGAACGTATCTTCATTGGAATGGGATATGAGGTTGTGGAAGGACCGGAAGTGGAATACGATGAGTACAACTTTGAGAAGTTGAATATTCCGGCAGATCATCCGGCAAAAGATGAGCAGGATACCTTCTATATTAATAAAGATATCGTACTTCGTACACAGACTTCCCCGGTGCAGGCCCGTGTGATGGAAAAGGGAGAACTTCCGATCCGTATGATCGCTCCGGGACGTGTATTCCGTTCGGATGAAGTGGATGCGACACATTCTCCGTCTTTCCACCAGATTGAAGGACTTGTGATCGATAAAAATATTTCTTTTGCAGACTTAAAAGGAACACTGGAAGTATTTGCCAAAGAATTATTCGGACCGGAGACAAAGACGAAATTCAGACCGCATCACTTCCCATTTACAGAGCCGAGTGCTGAGGTGGATGTGACTTGTTTCAAATGTGGCGGAAAAGGATGCCGCTTCTGTAAAGGATCCGGATGGATTGAGATCTTAGGATGCGGTATGGTTCACCCGCATGTACTGGAAATGTGCGGAATTGATCCGGAAGAGTACAACGGATTTGCATTCGGTGTCGGTCTGGAGCGTATTGCACTGTTAAAATATGAGATTGACGACATGCGTCTGCTCTATGAAAATGACATCCGTTTCTTAAAACAGTTCTAAAACAGAGTGGAATTTATCAGAAAAAGAGCAGAAAAAGCGGAGAAGCATGTGGAGAAACGGAAGACAGGATTCTCCGGAAAGTCCATTTTCAGGAAAATGGAAATGTGAGAAAGTCAGAAATATCGAAGTGAGAAAGGAATAGAAACATGAATACATCATTATCATGGATAAAAGCATATGTGCCGGATCTGGATGTCACAGCGCAGGAATATACGGATGCGATGACACTTTCCGGAACAAAGGTAGAAGGATATGAAGTGCTTGATGCAGATTTGGAGAAGATCGTGATCGGGCAGATCGAGAAGATTGAGAAACACCCGGATGCAGATAAACTTGTTGTGTGCCAGGTAAATGTTGGCTCAGAAACTGTACAGATCGTGACGGGAGCAAAAAATGTTTTTGAAGGAGCAAAAATCCCGGTCGTACTGGACGGCGGACGTGTGGCAGGAAGCCATGACGGAAAGCAGGTTGCAGGCGGAATTAAGATCAAAAAAGGAAAACTGCGCGGGGTAGACAGCTTTGGTATGATGTGCTCGATCGAAGAACTTGGGTCTACAAAGGAAATGTATCCGGAAGCGGCAGAAGATGGAATCTACATTTTTGAGGACGATGCGGTTGTCGGAAGCAGTGCGATCGAAGCGCTTGGAAGAAACGATGTCGTATTTGAATACGAAGTGACATCAAATCGTGTGGACTGCTTCAGTGTAGTTGGAATCGCAAGAGAAGCGGCAGCGACATTTGGAAAAGAATTTCATCCTCCGGTTGTGACAGAGACTGGAAACAGTGAGGATGTCAACGATTACATTAAAGTAACAGTGGAAGATGCAGACCTCTGCCCGCGTTACTGTGCAAGAGTTGTAAAAAATGTCAAAGTGGGACCGTCTCCGAAATGGATGCAGAGAAGACTGGCATCCGTCGGAATCCGCCCGATCAATAACCTGGTCGATATCACAAACTATGTGATGGAAGAGTACGGACAGCCGATGCATGCATATGATCTGGAGAAGATCGCAGGAAAAGAAATCATCGTGAAGACAGCCCAGGCAGGGGAGAAATTTGTGACACTGGACGGACAGGAGAGAGAGCTGGATGAATCTGTTCTGATGATCTGTGATGGAGAAAAATCTGTTGGAATCGCCGGAATCATGGGCGGGGAAAATACGATGATTACAGATGATGTGCAGACTATGTTGTTCGAGGCAGCATGTTTTGATGGAACTAATATCCGTAAATCCAGCAAAAAAGTCGGACTTCGTACAGATGCATCTGGAAAATTTGAAAAGGGATTGGATCCGAACAATGCAAAAGCAGCGATCGACCGTGCATGTCAGCTGATTGAGGAATTAGGAGCCGGAGAAGTGGTCGGAGGAACTGTGGATGTATACGGCAAAGTAAAAGAACCGGTGCGGGTTCCATTTGATGCAGAGAAAATCAACGTGATGCTCGGAACAGACATTTCTGAGGAAGAAATGTTAGGATATTTCGCAAAAATCGGTCTGGAATACGATGCAGATACAAAAGAAGTGATCGCACCGACCTTCCGTCACGATTTATTCCGCCTTGCAGATCTTGCAGAAGAAGTAGCAAGATTTTACGGATATGACAATATCCCGACTACACTTCCAAAAGGAGAGGCGACAACCGGAAAATTGTCCTTTAAGCTCCGCATCGAGGAAGTTGCAAGAAATATCGCAGAATTCTGTGGATTCAGCCAGGGAATGACATACTCGTTCGAGAGCCCGAAAGTATTTGATAAATTATTGATCCCGGCAGATTCGAAACTGCGTGAAGTAGTAGAGATCATGAATCCGCTCGGAGAAGATTACAGCATTATGAGAACTACATCCTTAAATGGAATGTTAACTTCTCTCGCAACAAATTATAACCGCAGAAATAAAGATGTTCGTCTCTATGAGCTTGGAAATATTTATCTTCCGAAACAAGTTCCGGTCACAGAACTTCCGGAAGAGCGCATGCAGTTTACACTTGGTATGTATGGAGAAGGAGATTTCTTCAGCATGAAAGGTGTCGTAGAAGAATTCTTTGAAAAGATTGGTATGCATAAGAAAGAAACCTATGATCCGCATGCTGGAAAACCATTTTTACATCCGGGACGTCAGGCAAACATCATTTACGATGGAAAAGTTGTCGGATACTTAGGAGAAGTACATCCGGATGTTGCAGATACTTACGGAATCGGAACAAGAGCATATGTGGCAGTCATCGATATGCCGGAAGTGGTAGAACTTGCGACATTTGACCGTAAATACGAAGGAATCGCAAAATACCCAGCAGTGACACGAGATATCAGCATGGTGATGCCAAAAGAAATCTTAGTCGGCCAGGTAGAAGAAGTGATTGAGAAAAAAGGCGGCGCTTATTTAGAAAGCTACAAATTATTTGACCTCTACGAAGGTGCACAGATCAAAGAAGGATGCAAATCGGTTGCATACTCGATCGTATTCCGTGCAAAGGATAAAACGCTGGAAGAGGCAGATGTCACAGCGGCAATGACGAGAATCTTAAAAGCGTTAGAAGAAATGGGAATTGAATTAAGACAATAACCAGAGAAAAGCAGAATGGGACAAGAGAGAGATTTCTTGTCTCATTTTTTTAGAAGATCTGGGAAAAATATTGACGGTTTTACACTTGTTCTGATGAAATTTTAATCAGTCTGGGACAGATGTATGCGGCCGGAGAGGAAATTAGATTTATAAAAATATAGAAAATGCTCTTGACTGTACACTTACTGTACGGTTTATACTTCCTGATGATGACGGGAAAGCGAAGAAAGTTCCGTCATAATCACATGCAGGAGGGAATCATGAAAGAACAAAAAGTAGAAAAAGAATTGTGTCAGGAGCAGAATGCATACGAAAGACCGGTGACTTTGCGAAATATCATGCGCTTTGCATTTCCGACGATTGCAATGTCGCTGTTTATGTCATTTTATACAATGGTGGACGGATTGTTTGTATCCAACCTGATCGGAACAAGTGCATTGTCTGCGATCAATCTGACAGCGCCGGTCATCTCGTTTGTGACGGCAGTATCCACGATGCTTGCAACCGGAGGAAGTGCGGTCATCATGAAAAAGATGGGAGAAGGGAAAGACAGAGAAGCACGGGAAGATTTTACATTTCTGATCCTTGTCAATGTAATTGTGGGGGCTGTCATGTGTGCCATGGGGTATCTGTGCATGGATCTGATGTTCTCGCAGATGCATTTGTCTGCGGAGGTGAAGGTATACTGTACCCAATATCTTGGATGGTATCTGTTGTTTACAATACCGATCCTGCTGATGAACAACTTTTCGCTGTATCTGATCGCCTGCGGGAAGTCATCGCTGTCCTTTATCTGTTCGGTTGGCGGCGGGATTACGAATATTGTGCTGGATTATCTTTTGATCCGGTTTGCCGGTATGGGCGTAGGAGGCGCTGCAATCGCCACCGGGGCGGGATATTCTGTGACGGCAGTCGTCGGGATCTTCGTTTTTGCAGGGAAGAAGAGTCTGCTGCATTTTCAAAAGCCGGTCTGGCGGCCAAATGTTTTGAAAAGGGCAGCGGGAAATGGTTGTTCAGAAATGGCAACGGCGCTTGTCACCGGGATCACGACACTGATCTTTAACTGGACGATGTTAAAATATGTCGGGGAAGATGGTGTGGCGGCGATCACGATCATTATGTATGTCCTTATGTTTGTCAGTTCTCTGTTCAGTGGATACTCTTACGGAGTCGCCCCGATGATCAGCTATTATTATGGGGCGCAGGAGCAGAAAAAACTGAGAAAAGTCATCCGAACAAGCCTGAAGATCATCACAGTGATCTCCATCACGGCAGTCGGGGTGTCGATCGGCATCACAAGACCGCTTGTGTCTGTATTTACAAGGCCGGAGAATTCGGTTTATACACTTGCAGTTACTGGAAACCGGATCTGCAGTATTGCGCTTTTGGTTATTGGATTTAATATTTTTGCAAGCGGCATGTTTACAGCGCTCAACAACGGCGTGGTGTCAGCGGCGCTGGCATTTTCCAGATCGTTTGTCTTTATGCTTGTATGTCTGCTGCTGTTGCCGCTTTTATTTGGAGTTACGGGGATCTGGCTGGCAAATCCGCTTGCAGAGCTGCTGGCAGTCGGACTGGCAGCCGTGATGTTTTGGAAATACAGAGAAAGATACCGGTATTGATCCAGGAAGGATTGGAAAAGTTCTGTCAGGATTTTTCTGATCCTTTTTCAAATTCCTGCGATGACATTCTTTTTTTCCTGTGGTAAAATAGAACATAACGGTTGCAGGAAATGAAAAAGGCAGGAAAGGATGAACAGAAGATGAACCAAAAGCAGATCATAGGCGCGGTTGTTGCCGCAGGACTTTTTATTGTGACGGGAGTTTCCAGTGTGCTGACAAATACGCTGTCGGAAAGGATGCTGGCAGATACGGCGAAAAAGGCAGAAGATGCCCTGGCAGGGGGAGATATCACGGCGCTTCCGGAAGAGCCGTATATTGGAATCGTTGCTGTGGAAGGGACAATTCAGGAACAGACCTCTTCCGGCGGTATATTCGATACTGCAGTAGGTTATCAGCATGATACCACACTGGATTATATTGACAGTATGATCGCAGACGACAAGAATCAGGGGATTTTGCTCCGGGTCGATTCACCGGGCGGAACGGTCTATGAGTCGGAAGAGTTATACCGGAAGCTGGTAGCATATAAAGAGGAAACCGGACGTCCGGTCTGGACGTACATGGAGCATTATGCAGCATCCGGCGGATATTATATTTCTGCTCCATCGGATAAAATCTATGCGAATCCGAATACGACAACGGGATCGATCGGTGTGATTATGTCCGGATATGACATGAGCGGACTGTACGAGAAACTTGGAATCCGTTCCGTCAGTATCACGAGCGGCAGGAATAAGGATATGAGTAAGCTGACAGAGGAGCAGGTTGCGATCTACCAGAGTTCTGTCGATGAATCTTTTGACCGGTTTGTGGAAATTGTTGCAGATGGAAGACAGATGACAGAGGAAGCAGTCAGAGAAATCGCGGACGGCAGGACTTACACGGCAAAGCAGGCGAAAGCAAACGGGCTGATCGATGAGATCAGTCTGTATGAGGAAATGCAGGAGGCAATGAAAGAGGAGACGGGATGTGAAGTATTTTACGAACCGGGCCAGGAGGTATCTCCGCTGGCTTCTTTCTTTTCAAAACTGGAGACTCTGAAACCAAAATCTGAGGCGGAAGTGCTGACAGAACTGAACGAGGAGCTTGGAAGCGGGGTGCTGATGTATTATGCAGAACAATTACAATAGAAGCGGGGAACCGGCAGTATATGCAGGATTTTTTGTCCGGATGGCGGCGCATCTGATCGATATGCTGCTTGTCGGAATACTCCTTCTGTTTGCGAGGATTCCGTTCGCGCTGTTTTCTATGGTTTTCCCGACAGACTTTCTGGAAAAAGGCGTGCTGTTTTCTTACACGATCAAGGATATTTATCTGTATCTTGGCGGGGTGCTGTATTATATTCTGCTGACTTACTATACCGGGACAACACCCGGGAAGAGGCTGATGAACCTCCGTGTAGTCCAGGAAGATGGACAAAAACTCACGCTTTTCAATGTGATCTACCGGGAGACGATCGGAAGATTTCTGTGTAGTTTCTTCTGGGGGATCGGGTATATTATGGCAGGAATTGATGGACAGAAGCGGGGACTGCATGATATGATCTGTGGTACGCGCGTGATTTATGAGAAGCGAGTGAAAGTGACCGTTGTCAATAACGGAGCGCCGCAGAGACCGTATGGGATGCCATATCAGTCCATGCAGAAGCCGGATGCATTCCAGAGAGGTGAAGGAGCCAGAGAAAAGGGAGAGATCCATACCTTGCCGACACCGTATTTTCAGGCAGAGGGAAGGTCTGTGCGGGCAGAATCAGAGCATGGACAGTGCGTGGAGAAAGCAGACAGAGAGGTTTGCCGGCAGATGCAGGGAGACAAAATAGATGAGAAGATAGAGAAACGACAGGAAATAAAGGAGACGGAAGATGAGAAAAGAAGACTTTAATTTTGATTTACCGGAGGAATTGATCGCGCAGGATCCACTGGAGGACCGGTCCAGTTCCAGACTGCTTGTACTTGATAAGGAGACGGGAAAGACAGAGCATCATGTGTTCCGTGAAATCATAGATTATCTTGAAGCGGGAGACTGCCTCGTGATCAATGACACGAAAGTGATCCCTGCAAGACTGATCGGTTCCAAAATCGGAACAGATGCAAAGATAGAAGTATTGCTGTTAAAGAGAAAGGAAAATGATGTCTGGGAGACATTGGTAAAACCGGGAAAGAAAGCAAAGATCGGAACAAGAATTAGTTTTGGGGATGGATTGCTAGTCGGAGAAGTGGTAGATATTGTAGAGGAAGGAAACCGCCTGATCCATTTTGAATATGAAGGAATTTTTGAGGAAATCCTAGACCGGCTTGGACAAATGCCGCTTCCGCCATATATCACGCACCAGCTGGAAGATAAGAACCGGTATCAAACGGTTTATGCAAAACACAGCGGTTCTGCGGCGGCGCCGACAGCAGGGCTTCATTTTACACCGGAATTGTTAAAGAGGATTGAAGAAAAAGGCGTGCAGATTGCGAGAGTGACACTGCATGTAGGACTTGGAACTTTCCGTCCGGTGAAAGTGGATAATATTCTGGAGCACCATATGCATTCGGAGTTTTATCAGATTGAGGAAGAGGCGGCAGAGAAGATCAACACTGCAAAGGCAAACGGAAAAAGAGTGATCGCAGTCGGGACTACAAGCTGCCGTACGATCGAGTCTGCGGCAAAAGAAGATGGAACGATCGCGCCGGTGAGCGGCTGGACGGATATTTTTATTTATCCGGGATATCAGTTTAAAGTGCTGGATTGTCTGATCACAAATTTCCATCTTCCGGAGTCCACACTTGTCATGCTTGTTTCGGCGTTAGCAGGAAGAGAGCATGTATTAAATGCATATGAGGAAGCAATCAGAGAAAGATATCGTTTCTTTAGCTTCGGGGATGCAATGTTTATCTGTTAAGAGGAGGAAAGTGGTTCATCGTAGGATGGCCACTTTTTTTCTATACAGAAATGGGAACGTGGAGAATATCGATACAGAGATTGGAACACGGCGAACATCTATATAGAAAGCTTCCATATATAATATATCTATAATCATATTGGAAAAATCTATTTTACTAAATGAGCAACTCTCCTTATAATTTATCAAGGAATCATTGATAGATTTTGGAGAAATTTTAGGAGGGAACTTATGAAGAGAAAATGGATCAGTGCACTTCTTTGCACGTCACTTCTGGCAGGTCTTCTTGTCGGATGTGGAGGCGGAGATGCAAAAGAAGAAAAAGGTGGAAAAGGGGATTCCGGAAAGAAAACACTTACGATGTGGTGTCCGCCGTTGGGAGAAGATGTTAAGGAAGATTTCGAGAAGCTTTTGAAAAATTTTGAAAAAGAGAATAATATGGAACTCGAAATTGAGGTAATCCCGTGGGAGAACTATGAAGAAAAATGGTCTACAAGTATCGGGGCCGGAGAGGGACCGGATATCGGATATATGTATGCGGAAATGTATCCAACATATATTTCTTCCGGACTTGTGATGGATATGACAGATCTTCTTGAGGAGGAAGATTATAAGGAATATAAATACCTGGACCGCGGAGAAATGATGGGCGGACAGTACGGAATGCCGATCGTTACCGGAGTTCCGTTTGTCCTCTATTATAATGAAGATATTTTAAACGAACTTGGAGAGACTCCGCCGGAAACATGGGAAGATTTTGAACGGATCTGTAAGAAAGCGACAAAAGACACGGACGGAGATGGAAAAATCGACCAGTATGGCTATGCGGTTGGTCTGAACAATGGAGGAATGAGCAACCTTTATATTCTGAATGCTTATTTTTACAGTCTGTTATGGCAGGCAGGCGGGGATATTTACAATGATGATCTAAAGTCAGTGAAGTTTAATGAGAAAGCAGGAGTGGAGGCTCTGGAGTTTTTTGAGAGTCTGAAAGACTATATGCCTGAAAATGTATTGTCACTTCCGGCAGAAGATGCATTCTCCACGATCTTCGGAGCTGGAAAAGCAGCATTTGGTGTGACAAGATCTGCGCAGAATCATGAAACATTGTTTGCTGAATCCTATCCGGAGAGGACCTGGCATCTGTTGACTTCTGTCACGAGTGACTGGGATTATGTGACTTCTTTAAAGAATGAACAGTACGGCACATTCGGAGCGGCGGATTCTCTGTCGATCATGTCAAACTGTGAAGAGCCGGAACTTGCAATGAAACTGATCAAATATATCTGCGGACCGGAATTTATGACGGAGTATCACAAAATCGCACCGGGTGCAGCGCTTACTGTGACGGAAGAATACGTTGGAGACCCGAAGATGGAACGAATCGTTACAGAAGATGTAGATAAGTGGCGTCCGCTTCAGGTAGGACCTTGCGGATCAGAAATCCTTGAGAATCTTTCCGCACATATCCAGTCTGTAATGGAAGGAAAGCAGTCTGCAAAAGAGGCCCTCGACGAATCAGCAGAATTTGCAAATGAAACACTGGATGAATACTGGGCTGAAAATGAATAGCCGGAGAGGGCGTTATGAAGAAAAAATCTGGTATTTTATCTAAAATCATGCCGTATGCCTATATTGCGCCGATCTCAGTTATTTTATTTACATTTGTGTTCTGCTCACTGATCGTTGCGGTCGTGTTCAGCTTTACAAGGTATAATATTATTACACCGGCAGAATTTAACGGATTGTTCAATTATCAGAAACTGTTCCGGGATGAGAAGCTGCGGCTGTGTATTTTTAACACATTAAAAATTTCTCTGCTGGTCGTTCCGCTTCAGATTGTTGTATCAACACTGCTTGCAACGCTGATTGCATCCCGTAAAAATTCATTGCTGGCGAAGATTGCAAAAGGAGCGTTGTTCATTCCGGTACTTTCTTCCAGTGCGGTAGTCGGAACCGTGTGGAAAGCGATCTTAAATGGAAGAAGCCCGGCGGTTCAGGCAGTTTTCGGGCTCTTCGGGATCGATCCATCCATGCTTCTTGGAAGCAGTACGGCGGCGATCATTACTTTGTCGATGATCATCGTGTGGAAAGGGATGGGATATTATATGATCCTTGCCCTTTCCTCGCTGATGTCGATCCCGGACAGCTATTATGAGGCGGCGCGGGTAGACGGTGCGAAGTCGTTTCAGCTGTTCACAAAGATTACGCTGCCATTGTTAAAGCCGGCGTTGATCTTAAATACATTCCTGGCGCTGACAAGCTCCATGCAGGTGTTTGATATTATTTACACAATGACTGGAGGAGGACCGTCAATGTCCACGACGACACTGGCGATGTATGCATATCAGCTGACCTTTAAAGGATCGAAAGCAGGTTATGCGATGGCCGTATCAAATGTCCTGATGGTTCTTGTACTTGTCATTGTTCTGTTTCAGCAGCGCTTTATGAAGCGGGAAGCATCAGAAATATAGGAGGTAGACGATATGAAGAAACTGACACATTTTATCGGCAGTCTGATCTTGATCTTTGTCATACTGCTCTGCGTACTTCCGTTCCTCTATATGATCCTGATGTCATTTAAAAGTACGGTCAATGCGTATGATATGAGTTTTTCACTTTCCAGTATGACGCTGGAACATTATGAAAAAATATTTTCCAACCCGTCTTTTGTGCGGTATTTTGCAAACAGTATGTTTGTGGCGGTAGCAGGTGTGCTCCTGACGCTTTTTACGAGCTGTACAGCAGGATATGCATTTGCAAAGCTGAAATTTAAAGGAAGCGATAAGATCTTTTTGATGCTTGTGCTGACAATGTTGATTCCATCAGAGGTGATCCTTGTGCCACTGTATCTGATCGTGCGTGGATTTGGATGGGCGAATACATTTAAAGCGCTGATCCTTCCGCTTCCGACGGCGCTTGGCGTATTCATTATGCGGCAGGCGATCCTCGCAGTTCCGACAGAACTGATCGAGTCTGCAAGGATTGACGGAGGAAGTAATTTCCGTATTTTAAGATCCGTCATTCTTCCGCTTGTGAAGACGACGATGCTGACGCTGGCAATCTTTACATTTATCGGGGCATGGAACAACTTTACATGGCCTCTGATCATTACGACAAAAGATGAGATGCGTACACTGCCGCTTGCACTCACGACGATGAAGGCGCAGTATGATGCTGACGTTGGACTGACCATGGCATGTTCGGTAATGACATTTTTACCGCCATTCTTATTCTATCTGTTTATGCAGTCGAAATTCGAGAATGGAATCGCACTCAGCGGATTAAAAGGATAGAGAGACGAATAAAAAAGCTCCGGATTTCCGGGGCTTTTTAAGTAGAGGTCTTTTTTGTTATCCATTGATAGAATCGATAAATAAGAAAATTTTGCCGAAAAAATCAATTAGACGCAAATAGGATCTTTCGGTAAAATAAAAATGGTTTCAGTGTAATGCCGGATATTTAAATTTTACAGAAATTTACAGAAAAACTCAGGAGGAAATACGTTTATGAAAAGAAAAGTAATAGCGGGTTTACTGTCAGCAACGATGTGTATGTCGCTTCTGTTTGCAGGATGCGGAGGAACAGAGGAGGGAAAAGAACCTGCAGAGAAAAAGGAATCAAAAAAATCGGAGATGCACATTGCAATTTCTGCAAACCCACCTTCTCTCGATCCGCAGGCAATCAATTCTAATATTGTGGGAGGACTTGGAGTTCATATTTATGAGCCGCTGTTTGCAATGAATGAAAATTATGAACCGACCCCGGTACTTGCCAAGTCTTATGAGATCAGTGAGGATGGAACAGTTTATACGATCAAACTTCGGGAGGGAGTAAAGTTCCACAATGGAGAAGAGATGAAAGCTGATGATGTTGTTGCTTCTATGAATCGATGGCTGGAAGTTTCTGCGAAGGCAAAAACGCTGATCGGAGGATCTGTGTTTGAAAAAGTAGATGATTACACAGTAACATTGAAAGTGAATCAGGCATCCTCTGATATTCTCATGATTCTTGCAAGTCCGATTCAGTTTGCAGCAATCTATCCAGAAGAGGTGGTGGAGAAGGCAACTGCTGAAGGGATTGATGACTATATTGGAACTGGTCCATATAAGGTGTCAGACTGGAAGCAGGATCAGTATGTAAAGCTTGAAAAAAATGAAGAGTATCAGGCGGCAGAAGAAGTGTCCACCGGGCTTGCCGGAGAGAAAAAAGCTGCAACAGAGACACTTTACTTTGATGTTGTGACAGACACTGCAACAAGGATCGCAGGAGTGCAGAGTGGACAATACGATATTGCAGAAGAGATTCCGGCAGACAATTATGAAGAACTGTCAAAGGATAAAAATTTGGAAATGAGCGTAGAACGCGGAGGTACTCTGAATCTGTTTCTGAATACAACAGAGGGAATCATGGCGGATGTTAATATGCGTCAGGCTGTTCTGGCAGCATTAAATTGTGAGGATGTGCTGCTTGCAAGTTATGGAAATCCAGACTTGTTTGAGGCGAATGCAAGTTGGAGTATTCCGACAGATGCACAATGGGGAACAGATGCAGGAAAGGAATATTACAATCAAAATGATATAGAAAAGGCAAAAGAATTGCTTAAAAAAGCAGGATATAATAATGAAAAACTTGTGCTTGTCACAACACCGGATTACCAGGAGATGTATAATGCAACTCTTGTTGTGCAGGAGCAGTTAAAAAAGGCTGGAATCAATGCAGAAGTAGAGAGCTACGATTTCAGTACATTCATGGAACATCGTGCAGATCCAAAACAGTATTCAATGTTTATTACAAGTAATAGTTATAATATGCTGCCGATCCAGCTGTCTGTACTGGATAAAGGATGGGCAGGACTTGACAGACCAGAAGTAACAGAAGGAATTGAGAAGATCCGCTCAGCGGCAAACGAGGAGGAAGCATCCGCTGCATGGGCAGATTTACAGACATTCTTATATGAATATGGTGCAGCAACAGTTCTTGGACATTATACAGGAATCAGTGCAATGCGTGCAGAAGTAGAGGAAGTAGGATATTTAAGATTCCCAATCTACTGGAATGCGACAACGACGAAATAGTAGAAAAAAGGAAAACGGCGGGATGCAAAAGGCACTCTGCCGTTTTTCGGCAAAGGAGGAAGGAAAACAATGTTATCTTATATATGGAAACGAATTTTATCATTGCTTCCGGTGTTGTTTGTAGTGTCTTGCGTGGCATTTCTTGTCGTTTATATGATTCCGGGAGGGCCGGCGACAGCACTGCTTGGAATGGAGGCAACACCAGAGCAGATTACAGCGCTAAATGCAGAACTGGGATTTGACCGCCCATTTCTTATACAGTATATTGACTGGTTTGGCAATGTACTGAAAGGTGACTGGGGAGAATCTTATTTTCTTCATCAGTCTGTGCTGGAGGCCATCAGGGAATATTTTCCGCCGACTTTCAGCCTTGCTGTGTTTGCCCAGATAATTGCGGTCATTTTTGCAGTTCCTATGGGGATTATTGCAGCATATAAAAGGGGAACTGCATTTGATCTGACAGCAGTATCGGTGTCACTTTTGGGCGTGGCACTTCCGGGATTTTTGCTGAGTATGTTTTTGATGTTGTTCCTTAGTGTGTATCATCAGTGGTTTCCAGTCGCAGGATACGCGATGCTCGCAGAGGGGATTGTGGAACATTTAAAATATTTGTTTGTTCCGGCATTATCACTTGGTATTGTTCAGGCTGCATATATTACGCGGATGACAAGAGCGGCACTTTTAGATGTGCTTTATAAAAGTTATATTCGTACCGGGCGGGCAAAAGGATTAAAAGAATGGATAGTTATTATGAAGTACGGACTGAAGAATGCAGCTCCGGCAATTCTCACAGCAGTTGGACAATCTTTCGGAAGTCTGATTACCGGAACGATCGTGACCGAAACACTTTTTAATATCCCGGGGCTTGGCATGCTCACAATCGGCTCTATCAATCGGAGAGATGTATTCGTTATACAGGGAGTTGTCCTATTTGTTACTTGTTTATATGTATTTGTTAATCTTGCGGTAGATATTTTATATGGATTTGTAGATCCAAGACTTCGGCCGGGGCGCAGATAGGAGGAAATAAGATGCATTTTACAAGAAAAAATATTTCTGAATCAAGTGGGATGATCTTAAAGGAGCAACAGCAGATTCGTAAAGAGCGTTTGCTTGCAAGTCCGGCGTTATTAATAGGGTTTGCCGGGTTTATATTGATTCTGCTTGCAGCAGTTTTGATCCCTCTTTTTAGTTCAACAGATCCCAATGCGATGGCAGTGGCGGATAGACTAAAAGCTCCCGGAGGGAAATATCTTCTTGGGACAGATGAATTTGGAAGAGACATTTTTATACGTCTGATGTATGGGGCGAGAGTATCATTGTGGGTAGGTGGATGTGTTGCTGTGTTTTCATGTCTGTTTGGAACAATTATTGGAATATATGCAAGCTATTTTAGAATACTGGATCAGATATTGATGAGGATTTGTGATGGACTGATTGCAATTCCGGGTATTCTTTTGGCAATTGCATTGATTGCAGGACTTGGAGCCTCAAGCTGGAATGTTGTGATTGCACTGACGGTTGTCTATACGCCGAGTGTAGCGAGAACAGTTAGAGCAAGCGCGATGGTTATCCGCGAACAGCCATACGTCGAAGCGGCAAAAGTGCAGGGATTTGGCACATTTCGTATTTTGTGGAAGTTGATTTTGCCAGGGGTGGTTTCGCCTCTGATCGTGCAGGCATCTTTTATTTTCGCACAGGCAATTATATCAGAAGCATCGCTTAGTTTTCTTGGGGCAGGCGTTCCGGCGCCGGCAGCCAGTTGGGGAAATATGCTTCAGGCAAGTAAACTTGTGTTTTCAAAGGCACCGTGGACGATGTTGTGTCCGGGAATATCAGTGATCTTGTGTGTCCTGAGTCTGAATTTGTTTGGGGATGGTCTGAGGGACTATCTGGATCCGAGAGTTAAAGGAGGGGGGAAGAAGTGATGGAAGAACATAGAAAACAAAAAGAAGAAACGATATTAGAAGTGAAAAATTTAAGTGTTTCTTTTTCTGTACATAAAAAATGGCTTGCAGCCGTGGATGATGTGAGTTTTTCGGTGGCACCGGGAGAAATTACGGGTATTGTTGGGGAATCAGGATCAGGAAAAAGTGTAATGTCACAGTCTGTCTTAAGACTCAGAGATCATGATACAGTGATAAAGTATGGGGGAGAGATTTTTTTTGAAGGGGAAGATCTTTTGAAAAAATCTCTCACAGACATGCGGAAGATCAGAGGAAATCAGATTTCTATTATTTTTCAGGATCCGTTAAATTCACTGAGTCCCGTGCATACAATCGGCGGACAATTAAGTGAAATTTTAATGCTCCATAAAAAAATGGTAAAACAAGAGGCCAGAAAGCGAGCAATTCAGATGCTGGAACTGACAGGAATCCCTGGAGCGGAAAACTGCATGAAGAAATATCCATTTGAATTATCAGGGGGAATGCAGCAGAGGGTCATGATTGCGATGGCACTGGCATGTGAGCCAAAACTTCTGATTGCGGATGAGCCGACAACCGCACTGGATGTGACAATTCAGGAACAGATTTTATATTTAATTCAGGAATTGAACGAAAAAATGGGCATGTCAGTCATATTTATTACGCATGACATGGGTGTAGTATCGCAGGTATGTCACAGCGTAAAAGTAATGTATTTGGGTCAGATTGTGGAGGAGGCAAAGACAGAACAATTATTTGCTGGGCCGCTTCATCCATATACAAGAGGGCTGCTGGCAAGTATTCCGCATCTCGGAACAGAAAAAGGACAGAAACTGCCGACAATTCCAGGCATGGTACCGCCACTTTCAAAGATTCCACAAGGATGTCATTTTTGTACGCGATGCTCCGAGGCAGATGAAAGATGTAAACATATGCAGCCTCCGATCGTAGAAGTATATCCGAAGCACTTTGTGAAATGCTGGAAATATGCTGAAACAGAAATACTGGAAGGGGGAATGCAGCGATGAAGGAATGCTTACTGGAAATAAAAGAATTAAAAAAAACGTATCCAACGCATGGAACAAAGGGAACACTTTTTGGAAAGAAGGAGAGAATGTATGCGGTAGACGGCATAACATTTGAAATCAGGAAAGGTGAAACATATGGTCTTGTAGGTGAGTCTGGATGTGGAAAATCAACGACGGGACGTGCAATCGTAGGGCTGGTCAAACCAGATGAAGGTTCGATTCTGTATCAGGGGAAGGATCTTTGTAAGCTAAACGAAAAAGAATTTCGACCATTTCGAAAGGATTTACAGATGGTATTTCAGAATACGCTTTCCGCCTTAAATCCACGACAGAGGATTGGTGCAATTCTTGAGGAGATTCTTCTTGTTCATGGACAGAAAGATGCTGTAGTACGAAAGGAAAAAGTAGTGGAGATTTTGCGACAAGTGGGATTGTCGGAAGAGCAATACTTTCGGTATCCGCATGAACTTTCCGGAGGACAGGTACAGCGGCTGGGAATTGCGAGTGCATTGCTTATTCAGCCGAAATTAATCGTATGTGATGAACCTGTGTCAGTGCTTGATGTATCAATTCAGGCTCAGATTTTAAATATGATGACCGAGATTCAAAAAGACTCAGAGATTAGTTTTTTATTTATTTCACATGATATCGGTGTGATCCGCTTTATCTCAGACAGAATTGGGGTAATGTATCTTGGAACACTTGTAGAAGAAGCGGATGCGGAAAGTATTTTTCAGGAACCGCTTCATCCTTATACGCAGGCTTTGCTTGCGTCTGCACCAGATACGTATATCATACGAAATAAAAAGAATATCCTTCGGGGGGAACAGACAGTGCGTACAGATACAATGAAGGGCTGTGCATTCTGCGGACGTTGTCCGTATGTGGATAAAATATGCAGAGAAGATATGCCAGAAATAAAAATTGTGGGAGAAGGTCATCGTGTAGCGTGCCATCGGTTATAAGATTTTCTCAGTTTTTGTTAATTGGAAAAGTTTTAAAACAAGATTGTACCCGATAGATGTGAAGGATAGAAATAATTGGGAAATCATCGCACAGAGGTTGACATCGGAGCAAAAGATGAGTAACATAGAAATGATTAGACTCAGATATATTTAAAAGACAGAAATAAGGGGAGAAACTAGATGAAACCAAATCGGAAATATCGGGAAACGCTCAGATTTGGCTGTGCTGCCTTGTCATTATCAATGGCATTAAGCTGCACACCTCTGGCGGTATCTGCCGCCGGGACTGAGAATGCAAAAGAGAAGACCGAGATTCACTGGGTGATCAGTGATGGAGCAGAGATACAGACTTCACTTCCGCTTATGATAGAGAATCAGTTTTATATGACTGTTGGAACTGTATTAAAAGTGATCGATGTCACAACTGGAAAAGAGACCGCTTCCGTGGAGCTGGAAGGAGCGGTTGCTGCGGCAGGAGCGATCGGAAATGGAGATGGGATGCTTTTTATCCCGCTTCAGGATGGAAGAATCCAGGCTGTCAGCATTTCAAATCTAAGTTCGGTGTTTGTGACAGAGAAGCCGGCAGAAGGACTTACAGTGCAGAGTCAGATCTTATATCATGACCATATGATCTATGCGGGGTTTGCCCCGACAGCAGAAGATCAGAAAGTGTCCGGTTACTTTGCAGCATTTGTGACAGACTCTAAGGCAGGCGCCGATGCAGTGGCACCGGAATGGAAGTCTGCAGAGCAGAAAGAAGGCAGCTATATCGGGACGAAAGCCGCGATCCTCGAGGATCATGTACTGTTTGCCGGAGATTCTGGAAAGCTTGTACTTGCCAATGCAAAAACCGGAGAGATTAAAGATGAGAAGGATGATATCACAGGAAAAGTGCAAAGCCCGTTTGTGGAGGCGAATGGTTCTGTATGGTTTGTCACAGATGAAGGTGTTCTCTATAAAGTGACGCTCAGCGATGATGGCAAGGTAACAGAGAAGGCGACAGTTTCCCTGCCGGATAAAGGAAATGCAGCCATTTCTATTCTGGACGGGAAGGTATTTGTGACTGGCGGAAGCAGTCAGGGGTACATAGCAGTTTATTCGGAGGCAGATGCCGCTGAGATCTTATCTCAGAAGACAGATCATCCAGTCGTAAGTCAGGCAGTTACAAAGTCAGGTGAGAACTTCTATATGTATTTTACGCAGGAAGAGGAGAAGGCCAATCTGTACATGGCAAAGTTAGATGCAGATGGGAAACTGACTGTGGAGACGGTTTATACCTCAGAGACGAAGAAGAATGGGGAAGACTATATTTTCATTGGCAGTGATGGAAAAGTCTATTATGGAAATACCGGGAATGGAACGATCACATCGGTAGAGATCCCAAAGGAAGAAGAGCCGGATCCGGAACCGCCGGTAGATCCTGAAAATCCGGAACCACCGACGGAACCTGAGAAACCAGAAGATCCAAAGCCGGAGGATCCGAAACCAGAAAATCCAAAGCCGGAGGATCCAAAACCGGAAGAGCCGGAGAAACCAGAGACAGAACCACCGCAGGAATCCAAACCGGAAGAAAATCATCAGGAAAATACACAGAATAATACCGGCAGTTCTTCGGAAAATCAGAATACACCGGTGACTCCTCCAAAGGGGCAGACAGCAGGAAACAGCAATTCTGGAGGAACGTCCGCAGGAAATACGGTCGGAAGTATTGCCGGACCGACACTGCTTGAGAATATCAATGCAGCGATCAAAGGAGGAAGCAATTCTCTCGTCAATGGAAGCAAGCCATATAAGCTTGACAAAGAGGTTTTATCTGTGCTTGCAAAAAATCCAAACTTTGAACTGACGCTGGATTATGACAATTACTCGATCAAGATCAAAGGCGCGGATGTTAAAAATCCGGCAAATGAGCTGTTTACAAAGCTGATCGAGAAAAATGTGACATTGTCTAAGCAGGAGGCAGAAAAGATTGGCGCTTATCAGGTTTTAGAATTTATGATGAGCAAAGAATTTCCGGGAAAAGTAACTGTGATCTACAAGCTTCCGGAACAGTTAAAAGGTGCAGAGAAGCTGTTCCTTTATGAGAGAAGCAATTTGGATAAAGGTACGGAAGTGATCGTCGATCAGGATAAGGTTACGTTGCTCTTTGAAAAAGGCGGGGAGTATGTACTCGCAAAGGAGAAAGAGAAGGAAGGCGGGAAGACAGAAAAGGAAGATACAGAAGATCAGAAAGAAGTATCAAAGCATACCGGGAAGGAGAAAAAGCCTTCTTTCCAGATGCCGGAGATTCCAACCCCGGTACTGGTGGCAGCAGGAGTTGCACTTGCAGCGCTTATCGGTCTGATCGTGATCATGCTGATGGAGGCAAGAGCAAGGAAGATCCGTGAGGCGAAGCGTCAGAAGATCCGAGGGGATAAAGGCGATCTTTCCGTAGTTGCGGACGAAGAACCAGTTTCACAGGAACCGGATCCAGAACTTGAAAAAGAACTGGACAGTGAACTTGCAGAACTGGAGGCAGAGGCGAAGGAAGCATCCGAGTCTGAAGATGATGATCCGGAGAAGCAGGAAGAAGCAGAGGAAGCTCTGAAAGAAGATATGAAAGAAAGCCAGACGCAGGTACTGCCTGCACTTCCACTTGTCGAGGAGAAGTCAGATCCGGAAGAAGAGGCACTTCTGAAGAAGGAAGAGGAAGACTGGAATAAGATCCATGAAGCACAGAGCCTGGGTGGAGAAGAAACAGAGTCTGGCGTAGAAGAAGCCGTGCAGGAAGAGAAAGAAACAGAAGAGATTCCGGTAGCAGAAGATGCAGAGATTCCATTGGAAAAAGCTTCTGAAGCAGCAGAAGATACAGAGATTTCAGAAGAAAAAGATTCTGAGACAGCAGAAAAGAAAGACGAAGCTGTGCTGACAGAAGCGAAAGAAGCTGCAAATGAAAAATCAGAAGAAGCATCTTTGGCAGAAACCGACACGGAAAAAACAGACAAAGAGGCTTCCAAAGAAGCCGGTGCTGAAAAGCCAGAAGGAGAAACTTTGTCAGAAGCTGAGACAGAACATTCCAAAGAAGAACTTTCCACAGAAACGCAGGAAGAAGAGAATGAAAAAGAATAAATGATTTTTTCAGGAAAAAGCATTCTGAGATACTGTGAAGGCAGTAAGATGCTCCCTTTTAAGCAGATGGGTAGGAAATCAACCTTATTTGCTTAGGAGGGAGCGTTTTTATTTTGAGAAATTTAATATAGATTTTTGGATATCTTTTGATAGCTTCTTAATATGTCTGCAAGTCCTTGTTTTATCGGCTTTGCGGATATTTTTGCTATCGGAAGACACTTGCAAGAAAAACTGTGTATTTTTGGCGTTAAAATGGCAAGGCAGGACAATCTTTGTTGTGGAGGATATTTGTAACTGTTATAATATTGGTGTGAAGTAAATGATAAATAGGAATTTTTAGGAGGTAGAATAGATAATGATATTAGAAACAGAGCGTTTATATTTGAGGGAAATGAGCCAAAATGATTTCAGAGATTTAGCTGAAATTTTACAAAATCCTAAAGTTATGTATGCTTATGAACATGATTTTTCAGATAATGATGTACAGGAATGGCTTGACCGACAAATAGAAAGATATAAAAAATATGGCTTTGGATTATGGGCAGTTATATTAAAAAATACTAATGAGATGATAGGGCAGGCTGGTCTGACCATACAACCTTATAAGGACACAGAGGTGTTAGAAATCGGTTATTTATTAAAAGAAAACTTTTGGCATAATGGATATGCGTGTGAAGCGTCGAGCGGCTGTAAAAAATATGCTTTTGAGCAATTAAACAGGGATAAAGTTTATTCTATTATTAAAGCAGATAACCATTCTTCTATGAAAGTAGCGGAAAGTATTGGTATGAAAAAAGAAGATGAATTTATCACACAATACTACAATGGCGATATGCTCCATTTTCTGTATGCTATTCATAGATAACTTCCAGTTTGTAATACATTTGATATAACGAAAATCTCTTAGTTTCCTTCGGAATCAGAAAATGCTGTATTGACAAGAAATCTGCCTGATTTATATTGAGAAAAAAACAGAAACCATATGGAAAAAAGATCATATTTGTGATACGATGAATTCAGTATACTGACATAGTGATAAGAACAAGGGAGGTTTTTCATATGGCAAATAAGTCGACAGTCCCGTTTCAGGGGACGAAAGAGCAGGAGACGGCGCTGCGTGCAGTGATCGAACAGAGAAAAAGCGAGCAGGGGGCGCTGATGTCGGTGCTGCAGCAGGCGCAGGAAATTTACGGATATGTTCCGGTGGAGGTGCAGACGATCATTTCAGATGAGATGGATATCCCGCTTCACAAGATCGAGGAAGTTGTTGATTTCTATCCACAATTTACATTAAGTCCAAAAGGAAAATATCAGGTATCGATCTGTCTTGGAACTGCGTGCTTTGTAAAAGGAGCCGGAGATGTCTATAATAAGCTGACAGAAGTACTTGGCATTGGAGGGGGAGAATGCACACCGGACGGTAAATTTTCCCTGGATGCAAGCCGCTGTATCGGAGCATGCGGAATGGCGCCGATCCTGATGGTCAATGACGATGTATATAATCATGTGAAAGCAGAAGACGTGGAAGAGATCCTCGCAAAATACGAATAAGAAAAAGACAGGGCCTTGCGGTGGCAAAGGTCCTTTTTTGAATATGGACTTTAGTCTGTTGAGCCCATTGGAGTTTTTCGCTGATCCGAAAAATGGAGATGGGCGAAACAATAAACCACCCGCTATGCGGGTGCGCGTCGATTGTTATACAAAAAAATTACCTTTCCG
>CAUWEA010000042.1:0-22285 GCA_963557735.1 uncultured Faecalimonas sp.
CATCCGTCTGATCCGCAAGGATAACCCATTCCCGACAACATGCGGTTATATCTGTGAGCACCCATGCGAGGCAAGATGCCGCCGCAATATGGTCGATGATTCCATCAATATCCGCGGACTGAAGCGCGTTGCCGCAGATTTTGCCGGAAAGGTCCCACCTCCGAAATGTGCCAAATCTACCGGTAAGAAAGTTGCTGTCGTAGGCGGAGGACCTGGCGGGCTCAGCAGCGCCTACTTCCTGCAGCTGATGGGACACCAGGTGACTGTCTATGAGATGCTTCCGAAGCTTGGCGGTATGCTCCGCTATGGGATCCCGAACTACCGTCTTCCAAAAGAACAGCTCGACGACGATATCGAGGCGATCCTTGCAACCGGAGTGGAGGTAAAACACGGCCTCCGGATCGGAGAAGACATTACAGTCCAGAGTCTCCGTGAAGAATATGACGCCGTTCTGATCACGATCGGTGCAAGTACCGATAAGAAACTCGGCATCGACGGGGAACAGGCAGAGGGTGTTCTCTCCGCAGTCAGATTCTTAAGAGATGTCGGAAGCGGAGAACACCTTGATCTGACTGGCCAGGAGGTTGCCGTCATAGGCGGAGGAAACGTATCGATGGATGCAGTCCGCACAGCCGTTCGTCTTGGCGCAAAGAAAGTAAGTATTGTTTACCGGAGACGTGTTGCGGATATGACTGCACTCCCGGAAGAAATCGAAGGCGCTGTCGCAGAAGGAATCGAAGTCCAGACTCTGAAAGCCCCTTCACGCATCGTGACCGATGAAAATGGTCATGTGCAGGGACTTTATGTCACTCCACAGATGATCAGCAAGATCAAAGACGGACGCGCAAGCGTGCGCCCGACCGGAGAAGAAGACCAGTTCATCCCTTGTACGACACTGATCGTCGCCATTGGCCAGGACATTGAATTCCAGCACTTTGAGGAAGCCGGTGTGCCAGTACAGCGCGGACGGATCATGTCCGAGAAGAATGCCGGTTTTGAAAATATTCCGGGCGTTTTTGCCGGAGGAGACTGTGCGACCGGTCCTGCTTCCGTGATCAAGGCGATTGCAGCGGCAAAAGTTGTGGCAGCCAATATCGATGAATATCTTGGTTTCCACCATATCATCACTGCCGATGTAGAAATTCCAAAACCGAGACTTGACGACAGAACTCCTTGCGGAAGAGTGAATATGACAGAGCGTGAAGTCTGTGAACGTATCCATGACTTTAACGGAGTAGAAATCTGTATGACCGAGCAGGAGGCAAAACAGGAAGCATCCCGCTGCCTGCGCTGCGATCATTTCGGATTCGGCATATTTAAAGGAGGTCGAGAAACATTATGGTAAACCTTGTACATCTTACAATCGACAATAAACCGATCACTGTGCCTGCCGGCACGACGATCTTAGAGGCAGCCGAACATAATGGAATCCCGATTCCAAAATTATGTTATTTAAAAGATATCAATGAGATCGGCGCCTGCCGTGTATGCGTGGTCGAACTGGAAGGCAAAGACAAACTGATCATCTCCTGCAACAACAAAGTAGAAGAAGGAATGGTCATCTACACAAACAGCCCGAAAGTCCGCATGAACCGCAAAAAAACAGTAGAACTGATCCTTTCCCAGCATGACTGCCGCTGTGCAACATGTGTAAAGAGCGGAAACTGTACACTTCAGAAAATCGCAAACGATCTGAATATTCTTGAAGTGCCGTTTCGGCAGGAGCTGGAGACTACACCGTGGAACAAAGACTTCCCTCTGATCCGTGACTCCTCCAAATGTGTCAAATGTATGCGCTGTATCCAGGTCTGTGACAAGATCCAGAGTCTGAATATCTGGGATGTGGAAAGCACCGGATCTCGCACAACCGTACATGTATCCAAGAACCGTAAGATCGAAGACGCCGACTGTTCTCTCTGTGGTCAGTGTATCACGCACTGTCCGGTAGGCGCGCTCCGCGAGCGCGATGACACTGAGAAAGTCTGGTCTGCACTTGCCGATCAGAAAAAAGTTACCGTCGTACAGATCGCACCTGCTGTCCGCACAGCCTGGGGCGAGGCGCTTGGCATGAAGCGCGAGGAGGCAACCGTCGGCAAGATCGTAGATGCCCTCCGGAAGATCGGTTTTGACTATGTATTTGACACCGCATTCTCCGCAGACCTTACGATCATGGAGGAAGGCGCTGAATTTTTAGAGCGGCTGCAAAATGGCGAACTGAAGGACCGTCCGATGTTCACCTCATGCTGTCCGGGATGGATCCGCTTTATCAAATCCCAGTATCCGCATCTTGTGCCACAGTTATCCAGCGCAAAGTCTCCGCAGCAGATGTTCGGAGCCGTCATGAAAACATATTTTGCGAAATCCATCGGCGTGGATCCTGAGAATATCTGCACCGTATCGATCATGCCTTGTCTTGCAAAGAAGGGCGAACGCAATATGGAACTCTTCTATGAAGAATATGCAGGACACGATGTGGACGTCGTGCTGACTACCCGGGAGCTTGTGCGCATGATCCGCTCTGCCCATATCGCACCATCCACACTAGTGGATGCCCCTTGCGATTCCCTGATGCAGGATGGTTCCGGCGCCGGCGTCATCTTCGGGGCAACCGGAGGTGTGATGGAAGCGGCGCTCCGCTCTGCATACTTCCTCGTAACCGGAAAGAACCCGGATGCAGACGCTTTCTCTGTTGTCCGAAGCAACAACTTAAATCACGGCGCTGTCTGTGCAGAAATCCCGATCGGCGACACGGTTGTAAGAGCGGCTGTCGTCAGCGGACTTGGCAATGCCAGACAGCTGATCGAGATGATCGAGCGCGGCGATGTCCACTATGACTTTGTGGAAGTTATGGCATGTCCGGGCGGGTGTGTCGGCGGCGGCGGTCAGCCGATCCATGATGGTCAGGAACTTGCCCTCGAGCGTGGAAAGAACTTGTATTTCCTTGATAAAAATGCAACTGTCCGCTTCTCACATGAGAATAAAGACGTACTGAAACTCTATGAAGACTTTATGGGAAAACCACTCTCCCACAAGGCACATCTGCTGCTTCATACTGACCACAACGCATGGGAGATGCCAAAACGGCCTCGATAGAAGATGGTCTGCCCTGCAGACAGAACATAGAAAAAACAGTTCACGATAACAAATCAGTAACGTCTGGCGAAATATAGCAGCACACAACAAACTTACACACAAAAAAACAGCTATAGACCTTATAAAAAAACAGATATATCTGCATGAGAATTTTTTCTCTGTGATATATCTGTTTTTTGGGCTCTTTGTCAGGGACCTGGGTAGAATCGTTTTTATCCGGTATAGGATACCCCCTGCTTATACAAACCACATCTTCATAACAATATCCTGCGGATAATCTCCGAATCCATTTCCGAACAGATTCATTCCGCCTTTATGAACAGCATCTTCCCTGATCCCGATCCGGACAGAAATATATTCCTGCTCTTCCAGCTTAAATTCTGCCAGTCCATGCTCCGTCACTTTCTTCCCGTCCAGGTATGTGCCATCCTTTTTCAGGCACCACGTCTTTAGTTCCCCGTACTGGGTATTCTGCTCCGGCCACCAGTTCGGAGTCAGTCTCCCCTTTCTCCCGCCAAAATCACTTGGGCATTCGTAAGTACCTGCCTCAATCTCATTAATCCACACTGTGATATCGGACGGGTAATCCATATTATATTCATGGTCTTCCGCACAGACTTCCGCGGAGATCTCCAGTTTACGCAAGGTATTCTTCTTGAGGGAAGCATTGGAGAACCGATATTCCAGATAGCCATTGCCAAACCAGAGAAGCTTTGCCTCGACCCGTCTTGGATTGTAGAACACTGCCGGCTCATCTTCCATATCAATGTGCCCATCCCCCGACACGATCCCGCAGGTCGGCTCCACATGGTAATCCACATAATTTCCGATCGGCATACTGATTTTCTCCACCTTCTCATCCTGCTCTCGCCGGAGCTGGATCACAAGATCGTCCACCCTTTTTCTGCACACCTTCATCGAACCACGCACTGCAGCGCGGAGTTCTGTCTCGATCAGTCCGGCCTCCTCCAGTACCCGGACATGCATCGCCGCCGAAGAAGCCGGAAGTTCCAGAAGTTCTGCCAGCTCGTTGACATTGTGTTCCTGCTCCTCCAGCGCCTCCAAGATCCGTATGCGAAATTCTGATGAAAGCGCCTTTCCGATTGCTGTCACCTTGTCTGCCTGGCTAAAATTTAAATTCTCTGTCCGTTCCATAGTTTCCTCTTTTCTGCTTTATACCAAAATTTCTGTTATAAACATTTTATCCCTCCGCTCCCGGTTCGTCAACGTTATCTTACAAAACAAAAGTAGTATTTCCTTCTTTTTTGTTGTATACTTGAGAAAAAATCACAGATACAAGGAGTGTATCAATCCATGTACACATTTATTGTAAACCCGGCCTCCCGCTCCGGACACGCGAAACGGATCTGGTCAGAGATAGAACAGAGCCTGAAAAAACAAAAGATCCCATATACTATATATTTTACTTCCTGCCGCGGACATGGGACAAGAATTGCGCAGCAGCTGACAAAAGATCTGTCTTCCCGCACAACATTGATCGTTGTTGGCGGTGACGGCACAGTCAATGAAGTGCTAAACGGCATCGAACATCCGGAGCATATCGTCCTCGGCTATATCCCGACCGGTTCCGGAAACGATTTTGCAAAGGGACTGGCACTCCCATCCGATCCACAGAAAGCACTGAAGCTGATCCTTTCCCCGAATGGATACCGGACAGTTGACATCGGCGTTCTTACCTATATAGAAGACGGCGCAGAAAAAACAAGAAGATTCGCAGTCAGTACCGGGATCGGTTTTGATGCTGCAATCTGCCACCGGGCGCTGGTATCAAAACTAAAGGTGCTTCTGAACCGCCTCCATCTTGGAAAACTTTCCTACGCCTTTATCTCTCTGCAGGAGCTTTTCCTTCACACTCCGCGCCAATGCCGCATCACTTTTGACCATCAAAATGAAATTTTCTTCAGAGAACTGCACTTTGCGGCAGTAATGAACCAGCCCTTTGAGGGAGGTGGATTTTCCTTCTGCCCGGATGCGCAGAATGACGACAAGCTGCTGGATCTCTGTGTGATCCACGACGTCTCTAAAATAAAACTGTTATTTCTGATGGCAGTCGGTCTGTTTGGCTGGCATACCCATTTGAAAGGTGTGGACATATTCCGATGCAGGCAGGTCGAGATTCATACCGATGCTCCAATGCCGGTTCATGCAGACGGTGAATCCGTGTTTCGGCAGGATACGCTCTCTGTCACCTGCGAAAAAGAACAGCTGCTCATGATCGCACCGACGCCCCAAAATCATTTATAAAATTTTTCAGGAAAATTATTAAGATACTATGAACTTAGTTGTTGTTCCATTTCATTCATGTTATAATCTCCTATAACTTAAACCGCCTTTCTCCTGGCTTGCCAGGCGCTGGCAGACAAGTGATCCGACAATGATGGAAAGAGAGTTGTAAGAACTATGAAAACATTTTTAAAAAAATATAAGCATGCGTGGGTATTCCTCTACGGACTGATCTATCTGCCGTGGTTCTTTTACCTGGAGCAGCACGTGACGACGAAATTTCATGTGATCCACACCCCGCTCGATGACAAGATTCCTTTTATCGAATATTTTATCGTCCCGTACATGCTTTGGTTCGCTTTTATCGCAGTGACGGTCGGATACTTTTTCTTCTGTAATACGAACGAATTTTACAGACTCTGCCTTTTCCTTTTTACGGGAATGACCATTTTTCTGATCGTATCCACACTGTACCCAAATGGACAGCTGCTGCGCCCGGATACTTTTGCCAGAGAGAATCTATTTGTCGATATGGTCCGTGCACTCTATGCCACAGATACTCCGACAAACATTCTGCCGAGTATCCATGTTTATAATTCGCTCGGCGCTTACATTGCGATCTCCCATAATCAGAAGCTTCGGGAGAATCCACTGATCCATTACGGTTCACTTGTACTGACCGTACTGATCATTTTATCGACGATGTTCCTAAAACAGCACTCCGTTGTCGATGTACTCCTCGCCTGCGCGATGGGCGCTGTGATGTACGTTCTTGTATACATGCACGAACCCAGTAAAGTTACAAAAGTAGCAGAGCAGACAGTATAACTGTCATAAAAACAGATCAGCCACAGAAATCAAGATTCTTCATCCTGATCTTCTGCGGGTGATCTGTTTTTTCTTTATCCCAAATCTGGTGTATCCACCAGGCGGATTGTATCTGCTGCCTTTCCATCTGTCTCAAAAAGGATAATCTCATTTTCCCCTTTTCTCAACAGCGGACCCGGAATATACAGCCTTCTCTGCGGACCTGCTTCCCAAAAGCGTCCGATATTTTTTCCATTTACAAACGCACATCCTTTTCCAAAACCTTCCAGATCAAGAAAGGTATCTCCCAACTCATCTGCCTCAAATGCAAAACGGTAGAATGCCGGCAGCCCTTCTGTACACGATCTTGAGAAGTCTACTCTGATGATATCATCGAGCGGGAGTCTGTACATCTCCCATCCCATATGAAATGTTCCATTTAGCAGTACTCCATGCGTAATTCCTTTCTTCTGCAGCTCCAGCTCCGGTCCATAGTTCACCCGTCCCATATTTTCCATAAGAATATCCAGTCTGCCCTGCTCTTTCTGAAGTTCAAAACCAGTATCCCGGTCCATCTCATGATCATTCCGGATCTCTGTCTGTTTTCCATCTGCAAAAATAATCGCTCTGTCGGCTCCGCCCCGTATCTTACAAGTGCGGATTTCTTTCCCTCTGGAAATTTTTGCACGATATAATACATACCCATAATCCTGCCCAAGTTCCTCCATGGACAACGGCATCGCATCTTTTACTGGTGTATCCAGCGTATCCAGCGTGTCAAACAGTCCTGCCTTTTCTTTTACCCGAAGTGTTCCATATGTTTTTCTTACGATCGGTGTTGTAAATTCCACCTCCGGTATCTCTCTGAATTTGGAAATAACGTCTTGGAATTCATAATATTTTTCTGTCATCTGCCCATCCTCTGTCAGTGGCGCATCGTAATCATACGAGGTTACATCTGATCCAAGCCTTTCATTATAATTTGAGCCGTTCATGAATCCAAAATTTGTCCCTCCATGGAACATATAGAAATTTACGTGTCCTCTTTCCAGCATTTCTTCTAATGATTTCTTATTTTCCCCGATATCGGTTCTGTTGTGCGCTTCCATTCCCCAGTGATCGAACCATCCTACCCAGAATTCCATACACATTAAAGGCTGTTCCCCAATAATCTTCTTTACTTCCGCGAATCGCTCTGCTCCTCTGGAGCCAAAGTTTGCCGTAGGCCATACATGTTCTAAAGTTCCATCGCTTAAGAGCTGCTTTGATGGTCCGTCTGACGTCACAAAAGGAACTGTGATTCCTCTTTCCTCCATCATTGTTTTCAAGGCATTTAAATAGTCTTTGTCATTTCCATAGGAGCCATATTCGTTCTCGATCTGAAGCATCAGAACCGGGCCTCCATTTGTAATCTGATATGGTACGATCATCGGAATCAGCTTATCATAGTAACGTGCCACATAGTCTAAATAGACTCTATTCGAACAGCGCAGACGAATCCCCGCTTTCGTCAGCAACCAGGAAGGAAGCCCGCCAAATTCCCATTCCGCGCAGATATATGGAGAAGGTCTCAATATTACATAAAGTCCCAGTTCCCCGGCAATCTCTATAAATTTGCACAGATCTTTCTCTCCCTCAAACTGAAATTCTCCCTCTCTCGGCTCGTGGATATTCCATGCTACATAAGTTTCTACTGTATTACATCCCATCGCCTTTAATTTTTCCAGACGATCTTTCCAGTATTCCGGAACCACACGGAAATAATGGATGCTTCCCGAGATGATCTGAAATTTTTCACCATTCATATAAATATCATCTCTGATCTCAAATACGTTTTTCATCTTCTTTCTCCTGCATTTTCTACTTTCTATTCTGCTTCTGCTATTCCAGATTTGCC
The DNA here is from genome assembly GCA_963557735.1 of uncultured Faecalimonas sp. GTDB lineage: Bacteria > Bacillota > Clostridia > Lachnospirales > Lachnospiraceae > Faecalimonas. The sequence continues at coordinate 8,042 of CAUWEA010000042.1, forward strand.
CACAGTCCCCAGTCCTGATCATTTGCATATGGATCTGCATATTCTCCCGGCTTTCCGTTTACGGTATATGGGAACAAATATGCACAAGTCGCCGTCCCATCTGAAAAAAACATCGACAGTACTCCCCGCAGAGAATCTTCTGCCCTTTTTGCATATACCGGATCGCCTGTAAGTCTGGCATACAGGCGAAAAGCCTTTCCCGTCTGTGAACTCCAGTAATGTGGAAATGTATCCCCATACAGACGCCGCTTTCCAAACCAGTATCCATCCCAGTGGCGGATTGCAACCTCATGTAAATGATAATCCGGCTGAAAACCATTAAACAACTCTAAAACTTCCAGCTGTTTTCGCCCGCCATCCAGATACTTTTCTTCCCCGGTGATCTCGTATACCTGAAGAAGAATATTGGCAGCCGGCGAAACAATGCTCTGCTCATAGTTTACTTCGTGAGCCGGATAATTTGTTCCGGCCAGAAGCAAATGGTCTGCATGCTTTTGAAACATTGCTTTTACATCTTCCATCTTCTCATGTTTCCCTGCATTTTTCAATTCCTGAAAAAGCGCTGCCACCGGTGTCTCCACCGGATAAAAACGATATCCTCCATCCTGATAAAACTTTTTCATAGTTCGATATGCAATCTCTAAATCGTCTTCCTGCCTCCATAATCTCCAGCACTCTATGAAAAATGTTGTCGCCCATGGATAGTCATACAGTCTGAAACAACTCTGATCCCTTCCTGCATCATCACAGACCAGTCCCGTCTTCGCATCTACCAGTTCACGCAGAACATACTCTCTGTATGTAAGCAGACTTTTCTCCTCTTTTTCATGACCCTTTATCCCTTCCATACAGAGATACTTCGCCATCAGGACACCCATACCCATCCGCTCTCTTCCGGCATTGAAGTCATGTACCGGCAGGTACACCTGATGTTTTTCTTCTGTATCATAGGCAAGATACGCGCCCTGAAGTTCCCGGATCGTTCCGTGGTACTGCTGATATTCCGCAATAAATTTACATCTCTTTTCTGCCAGCTGTTTTGGATGCTCCTGCACCAGAAGACGACATCTTGTTTTTCTTCCGCCTGCCTCAATAGAAAGTATGTATTCCCCAAGTGTTTCTGCAGTAAATTTATACACAGCCTCACCCTCACCGTTTACCGCTGCTTTTTCTCCATTGACAAAAATTTCTTCTACTCCAAATGATGGATGAATCCGGACTTGTGTCCTCTCGCCTGGATAAAGTACATAACGTTCCGCTTCTACCCAGATCACAGAAGAAAATTTCTTCGCTTTTTTCTTAAAATCTTCCTTTCCATTATGCGAAAAGATCTTCCAGGAAATACGCATCTCCTCCCCCGGCGCAAATTCCTTTGGGGACGGATGCAGCCAGAAACATCCTCTGTCATTGCTTGATCTTTTTATATCTCTTTCCACGCTGTATCCAGAAAGACTTCCTTCTGTAAGAACCATACCAAAATGCGGTGCTTCCCCGCCCATGCGGAGCGCCATGATATAACTTGTATTTTCTCCGCAGAAAATATGTGCATGACAGCGGTAATCCAGACATTTTTCTCCCTCTGTGTAGGTATCTGCTAACGGAAAAGAAATCGCAATGCTTCCTCTGTTTGTAAAATAAGAGTGCCTTCCCTCATTTTTAATTATAAATTCCGTGACAAGTTCATCTCCCTGCCTGCTATTTGAAACCTTCCATGAAAATTCTGCCGGACACTTTACCTCTGCATAAGGGAAATCCTCCCGAAACCAGTTCATCTTTTTAGGATCACCGGAAAATACCATTTCTCTCACTCTGTTTTCTTCCATCGTCTTATCTCCTATTCTTTTACCCCGCCAAGTGTAATTCCCGTCACAAAATATTTCTGTAAAAACGGATAAATACAAAGTACCGGGATTGTTGAAATAAATATTTTAGCCGCACTTAACGTTGTGTTTGATGTCATAGAAGCCTGCTTTAACTGTTCTGCCGTCATCTGGGCAGTATTCGGCTGGAATACCATCTGTTTGATGTATGTCTGAAGTGGATAAAACTCTTCCCCCGTTGACAATACCAGTCCCTGGAAAAACTCATTCCAGTGTGCCACGATCGTAAACAACGCGATAGTAGCGATCACCGGCTTAGACAGCGGTACAATAATGCGAAACAGAATATACCATGGTCCCGCACCATCTACCATAGCCGCCTCTTCCAGCTCTTTTGGAATTCCCTGGAAGAAGTTTACCATTAAGATCAGGTTAAAGATCGGGAATCCTCCGCAGATTGCCAGTCCAAACGCGCTGTTCATCAGACCATACGATTTCATCACCATATACCACGGGATTGTTCCACCTGAAAACAGCATGCAAAAAACGAAAATCCACAAAATAATATTTCTCGGTGCAAACTCCTGCTTCGACTTTGCAAGTGGATATGCCGCAAGGATCAGAACCGGAAGTGATGTCACTAACGCCCAGAATACTCTCTTGACCGCTACAAAAAAGGATACAAAAAAGCTTTTTTCTCCCATGATCTCCTGATATGCATGCAGTGTAAAATCTACCGGCCAGAATTTTACAAGACCGGCATCCGCCGCTGATTTGGAACTCAGTGAAACCGCCAGATTATACAGCAGCGGGAGAAGGCAGCTTAAAGCCAGTATCACCAGAATGATAACAAAAAGAGCCTTGATGCACTTTTGTCCAAATGTTTTTTTCTCTACCATAATTAAAAGCCCCCTCCTTAAAAAATCCTATAATTTGCTTTCTTATATGCAATCAGATACGAAATAGAAATCAGAGCAAATCCAATCACCGACTTCAATAATCCAACCGCTGTTGCCAGTGAGAACTGCATATCTGTCAGACCCACACGGTATACCCATGTATCAATGATGTCACCCGTTGAATAAACTGCCGGATTATAGATATTATAAATCTGGTCAAATCCCGCATTTAAAATACTTCCAAGAGCGAGAATTGTCATCAGTACAATGATTGGCTTTAAACTTGGAAGTGTAATATGTATCATCCGTTTCCATCTTCCCGCCCCGTCAATGGCCGCCGCCTCGTACAGTGCAGGACTGATCCCCGTCAACGCTGCAAGGTACACTACCGCGTTAAACCCAAATTCTTTCCAGACATCTGTTCCGATTGCAAGTCCGCGGAACAGATCTGAATTTCTGAAAAAAGCGACCGATTCAAATCCAAGCTGGTTCAGGATTCCATTGACCGGTCCATACAGCCCAAATACATCCAGCAAAATTCCTCCCATGATTACCCAGGAAATAAAATGAGGAAGGTATACGATCGTCTGTACCGTCTTTTTAAATACCATATTTTTCACTTCATTCAGCAGAAGTGCGAATGTCACCGGAATCAACACATTCAGCAAAAGTTTCCCGACTGCGATGATGATCGTATTTGCAAAGATCTGCCAGACATCCTTCATCTCAAACATATATTTAAAATTTTCAAGCCCGACAAACTCTGATCCAAAAATCCCGGCACCCGGATTAAAATCCTGAAATGCCATTACAATCCCAAACATCGGAACAATATTGATAGCGATCAGCCATACTAACGCCGGCAGGATCATGATCCAGTAATTTATTTCCCCGAAACGCCTTTTTTTCATCTCTTACCTCCTATTAAAATACAAAAAACTTCATAATTTATGTCGGCAAATCATGAAGTTTTCGTATAGATTTAAATGATATCTTCTGCCGTAAATTTACTTCCCGGCTTCTTTTTGCACTTCTTTCGTAATCTCTTCTCCGCCTTCTGCATACCATTCGTCTACAAATGTATCAAAAGCATCCAGATCGGCATCTCCAATAATAATTTTCAGGAAAAGTTCATCTTCTTTCTTTTTCAGATTTGCCCACTTCTGCTCCATTGTTTCTGTCTGACCATAAGTCTCACTATAAACTTTCACAAGTTTTCCAGATTGTTCAGCCTCTACCTGTGCGCTCGTTCCCATTAACAGTGAGTACATCCGTCCGAAGTTCGTATCATCCACATTCCAGTCTTCAATGCTAAGATCTCCATCCGGTTTTTTCAGACAAGTATCTAAAGATGCCAGATCTGTATCCATCATTTTATAATTTGCCGGATCGTACTCGTCCGGAGCTTCCCCTTTTCGTTTTTTATCAAGCTGCTGGAACTCATAAGAACATTCATCTACCGGAGCAATGATCACTCTTCCCGGATAGAAAGACATGTCCAAAGTTGTCTCCTGCATAAATTTTCCTTCATCTCTTCTCAGAAAATTATTTAAAATAACCGCTGCTTCCGGATGTTCATATCCTTTTCGTACAACACAGAATGTATCTCCTACATTATTTCCCATTTTGGAATACCATTTGCCATCCTCTCCAAGTGGCGCTGCATATGCTCTCCATTCTGCCTCCGGATCATTTGCCAATGCATCTTTTACGCTGTAGCCAACCCACCACGGTCCAAAGAAGATACCTGCTTTTCCGCTTTTCCATGTTTCGTCTGCATCTTTTCTCGCACCCAGTTCCTGATCAAGGATTCCATCCTTATACATCTGCTGTAATTTTCCAAGTGCTTCTTTTGTCTCCGGTGTCGTAGATCCATAAACAGTCTCCCCATCTTCACCTTCTACCCAGAATCCCGGGAATGACTGGTATGACTGGAAAAATCCATCCAAAGTTGCAATTCCTGCGCTGGATGACAGAAAGTTGTTGTTTACTGCACTGCCGCTTGATGGCCCGAGGATCCCAACCGTATTCTCTCCTCCCAGCTGATGATCCACAAAAGCCTGCGCCACTGTCTCCAGCTCTTCAACGGTATCCGGCGCTTCCAGATTTAACTCCTCCAGCCAGTCCTGACGGATCCACATCAGATTATATCCGTCTGCTTCTGCCTGCACACTTGGAAGCCCGTAGATTTTTCCGTCCACACTGGCGCTTTCAATCGCTCTTCCCTCTGTTTTCTCATAACTGTCTTTAATAAGGTCAGAGGCATATTTCTCATAGTATGGCGTCAGATCTTCAATTAAATCTGCTTTTACCAGCTTCTTAAAATCATCTTTGCCTACTACCATCACATCTGGAAGATCATTTGAAGCAATCGCCAGACTCATTTTCTGTGAAAAATCAGCGGTAGCTGCCTGCCACTTCAGTTTGATATCAATATTTGCATGTTCCTTGAGATACCGTGTGAAATAGTTGTCTGTCGTTGTATCTCCCTCCGGCATCTGAAATGTCGGATTTACTGCCTGTACAATTTCGACCGTAACCGGATCTTCATACTTTCCATAGGCATCCGGTGTTCCCTGCTCATTCACCGGCTGATTCTTCTGTGCCTCTTCTTTTGAAACCCCTCCATCCTCTTTCGCACCACATCCGGTAAATAATCCACTGATCACCGTGCATGCCAAAAATGCTGCAATCCATCTCTTTTTCATGTACTTTTACCTCACTTTCGTAAGAGCTTCTTTGCTCTCCTCTTTTCTGTTTCCATTATATCTTCTTTTTTCCTTTCTTTTAACTGCATATTTTATTCCAAAGGAGGACTTTTCTCTCTTCAAAACCTGCAAAATCATAACTGTCTACTTTTTAGACACAATAGTCCTCTTTTTGCCTTTTCGCTTTTCTTGCAAACTCTGTATCCATCTTTTATAATCAAATGAGATTACAAATATGCTTCGTAATATTACATGTCATGGGGGGCTTGTCTTATGCACAGAAAAAATCTTCGTATTTCACTGAAAATAAGAATTTTTTTATTCTTTTTCATGATGCTTTCTTTCATGATTCTTTTTTTCATCGGTTCTTTCTATCGTTTTATCTCCAAATTTACCTTTGATAAAATGGACAAAGAATACGCTTCCATTGCAAATGAATTAAACGATACTTCCCAGGAACTTTTGTGGAACCTTACGCTGACATCGCAGCAGCTCTTAGAAAACGAAGATGTACGAAATCTTCTGACTGCATATAAAAACTCCTCCGATATATATCAAAAGCAGCACCTCTACGAGCAGCTTACGGAGCAGGTTTCTCTGTTAACAATGTCGGAAACGGATATATCTTTACTTTATTTTTATGATTCCCAAAAGGAAGCTGTAATTTATTCGAACCTTCCGGTAAACAGAACTTCCTCCGAAACAGACTCCTTGTACCAATATTCGATGTTTCAGTACTGCGGCCCATCCAAAAGTCAGAGTGACCTCATTGGAAGTCCCGTATTTATTTTAAACCGGACAGCTGCTCTTTCTGATGGGACTCCGATACGCTTTTCCGTAGAATCCGGCTATTATTCTCTCAGCAAACCAATGGATCATGTAAAAGAAAAATCTGCATATGCCATTTTTACAAATGAAAACGGCAAAATTTTATATCATTCTTTTCCCGGAAACAATCTTAGTCCCAAAGAGATAAAACAGATTCTTTCCGGAAACAATGCAGAATTTCACACCTTTTCCCAACCGTCCTCCCAGGGATGGTCTGTATACATAGCGGTTCCAAATTCCGTTTACACGTTACAGTACAAGCAAAGTCTTCAGGAATTTGTTTTATTTTCATTCATTTTATCCGTTACCACTGTCATTCTCTCCTTCTTGTTCTGGAGAAGTATCTATCACCCTCTCCAGGCATTTGACCAGCAGCTGAACCTTCTGCTCACAGATGAGCCGTTGGAAGAATCTCCATCCAGTATACCGGAGTTTGACTTTCTGTTTCAAAAAATACGGCTTTTACAAAAGCAGATAAAAAAAATGCTGGAGCGGGCAGTCCGGCAGGAGAAAGAGAATACAAAAATCCAGTTAGAAAAACTGCGGGCACAGATCAATCCACATTTTCTCTTAAATACCTTAAATACGATTCACTGGATGGCTCTTATGAATCAGCAAAAAGAGATTGATGAAATTACGCAGGCACTTTCTCACCTGCTCAGCTACAACCTTGACAGAGACAGCTACAACACAAATCTTTTGCACGAGTTAAACGCCGTAAAAGAATATGTAAATCTTCAGAAAACCCGCTACCGCTTTTCTTACAAAGAGACCATCCTGCCAGAAGGAACATTATTAAATTATCCTTGCCCTAAATTCATCCTGCAGCCCTTTATAGAAAATACTCTGTCACATGGATACAAAGAAGATATGTGTATCTCTGTTTCAATTCATATCAGGGAGCAGGATGTAGAAATCAAAATCGCCGATACCGGATCCGGTATGCCAGAGGAAACTCTGAAAAACATACAAAAACTCATAGATACAGTTTCAGAACAGACTATGGGAAATCCATGTTCCCCCATCTCTTCCACCAACCGTTCCGGAAGAGGGATTGGTCTGGCTTATGTGATCCGTATCCTGCACTTATATTATAGCGGTCAGGCTTCTGTCACTGCAGACAGCCGGGCAGGATCCGGAACAGAATTTCATATATGTTTACCTAAACTGAAAGGAAGTGGATATAATGTTGAAAATATTGATCATAGATGATGATCTCTTTATCCGGAAAGGGATACAGATGATGATGCCCTGGAAAGAACATCAGATGGAAATCATTGGAGAAGCATCTAACGGAAGGGAAGCTCTTGAATTTCTCTCTTCACATACAGACACCGATCTGGCTCTCGTAGACATCGATATGCCGATCATGAATGGAACTGACTTTATCAAAGAAGCATCCCGTCTGTACCCCCATCTGTCTTATGTTGTTTTGACAGTTCATACGGAATTTGAATATGTGCAGGAAATTCTCCGTCTCGGAGCGATTGATTATATTGCAAAGACACAGTTCGACCAGGAAAATTTTGATGCGATCCTTGACCGGATCCAGGCAGGGATTTCGAAAAAAAACGCTGCATCCTCCTCCAGTCTCACAGACTGGAAATCAAGCAAGATCCTCTATTCCGAAATCTATGCCCTGATCAGTCTCTATCAGGAAGATGAATCCGAACTTCTTGCATTTTTTGAGGCAAATCCTTCTCTGAAGCTGGAAGAAGCCTACGAACTGCAGAAAAATATCTGGATCTTTCATGGCAGTCAGAAAGAGTTTTCATTTCCGGAAGTTTTTACACATACAATGCTGCTGGAAATCTCTGATGTATATGAGATGGCTTATTCAGAACTGCTGAAAATCCTGCGGCGCTATCTGAAAAATCAATTTTTCTATGATTATCTTCCGCTTCAGAAAGTCAACCATAAGCATGTATATGAATTGATCGATGACGCTTTAGTTACCAGCGAAGAAACTTTACATGCTATGAAATCCAAATGGATATCGATGAACTGGATCCATGAAAACGAACTTTTCGACCAGTTTCGGATCGACTTAAAAAACTGCCACCTGAGTCCGTCCCAGCTTTATCACTTCCTCCTGAATCTGGAAATGATATGGAACGGGGCTTACAGCGATATGACCGGAGAAACCTTGAAGCTGCCTTCCTCCTTCTCTAACTGGTATGAGGTAGAAAACTGGCTGTTGTCTGTCTATGAAAAAGCACAGTTATTCCGTTCTGACTCAAAATATTCGAATGAAGTGATCCGCAATATCCTTTCTGCACAGTCTTATATTGACAACAACTATCATAAGCCTTTGCAGGCGGCAGAAATTGCCCGCAACATCAGCATGAGTTATGGATATTTCAGCCGATGTTTCCACGATGTGATTGGTCAGTCCTTCAGTGATTACTGCATCTCACTTCGAATCAGGCGGGCAAAAACACTCCTGGAAAATACAAATCAGACTGTACTGTCCATCGCCTTTTCTGTTGGATACGAAGATGAAAAATATTTCAGCAGAATCTTCAAAAAGTCTACGGGAATGAGCCCAAGTAAATACCGGAAGTCATTTCATATTTAAACGGGAGCAAGAACTGTTTCACTTTAGAAAGCGTTAAAGGACAGCTCAAACGCAGATTTTTTTCAAATCTTCTATAAAACTGGGGATATCACAGCCAATTCACAACTGTGATATCCTCTCATTGACTTGTTCGATGTATTTTCTCTGCATACTCTATCTCTTGTTCTCAGGTTAAAATCTGCTATCTTTCTTTTCTGTAACACAACTTTTCTGACATCTGTATACGCCCCTGTGATTTCATGTTACAATCATAATAATCTTTCACAGATTGTTTTCTTTCACAAAGATAAAATCTGTGATGTGCTTCATGCCGAAAGGAGTGTACCCTCATGTATAAGCTCTCTCTCTTTTACCTTTTATTGGGAAAATATTTTTTTATTCTCGGGATGTTATTCCTAATCGATATTCTCGCAGTGATAATCAAATATTTCAGACATCAACCGCTTTTTGTCTCTCAAGGGCAGAAAATCCTTTTCGTGTTCAAGGTTCTGGGGACAATTCCATTTTTCTTCGGATATCTGCTCTTTGTCTTTTTCTCAGATGATCCCCGGCTTTTTGAAGATTTGCTGGATAGTTTCCTCGATTTTTTTGTGCTGCTTACGCCGGCCGCTGTTATCGGATTTGTCCGCTGCAAAACGGTACGAAAACAAAAAGAGCAGGAACTTCTGTCACCATCCTCCTATAAGATCCAGAGTGATCCCGTTTTTTTCTGGTTTTTTCTTGTCGCACTCCCTTTTACAGGCGGCTTCCTGCTCTTCTGCCTGATCCGCCGCGAAGTCTGGTGGGTATGCCTGACACTGTCTCTCTTTTTTGCATTGGATCTGATCGGCACACTCAATCTGGGGATATGGAAAGTAGAAGTCCATGGTACGCAAATTACTTACCGCTCTACCTTTGGCAAAGTCCGCACCTATACCTTCTCCGACATTACAAAAGGAGTCTACAAGAAAAGCGGCGCATTCCGGGTGTATATCGGTGATCAGCGTATTTTTACATTCGATGACAATATGGATTTCTCCTTATTTCTCCGGCAAATGAATGAAATGCACATTCTGATTTTCCGTGCCTCAGAAGCAACTGCACTGAAACAGAAGGAAAAGGAAGCAAGAAAAAAGAAAAAACGGCTGGAACGGATCCGCCGTCAAAAAATGCAAACTACAAAACAGAACGATTCTTCTCCATCCAATCAGAGATCGAAACATACAAAAAGGAGGAAATGAGCATGAACACCTCTAAAAAAAGGAATCGAATTTATTGGAAACATTATCCCAATGTGTATCGGATCTTTCGCAAAACTTTACTATTCTGGTATGCAAAAATCATAGGAAGCATTGTTCTCTGTATCTTCATGGAAAGCCTTTCTATCCGTCAGCTTCACAGCGGCTCCATCGAGACAGCCATCTTCCTCGTTTTTTTCACGTTGCTTGCCGGGGTGACAACGCTGCTCTATTTTCTTGGAAAATACCAGCTGCTTGCTTCCTCTGATCTCACGAAGCCGGAGAAAGCATTGCAGACGTTGCAAAAGGCAATTGGAAATCGTTTCTTTTTTACAGAATCAGCAATCCTCATTCTGAATGATTTTTCTCTTTCCTATTATGACTGCCGAAAACTAAAACGAATCTATTTTTCCGATGAACGGGAACGAGGAAAGCTTTACCAGAATGCGGTAATCCACTTTGTCAAAAAAGACGGCAGTGAAGAAACCCTTTCCCTTCGGTGCGATTGTTCTGAATTTCTCAGAACGGTCCGGACGTTCTATCCCAAGATTCAGCTGCCAAAAATCCCTCTGACTTTTCAGTCTATTTCTGAATCTTCCTGGAAACGTCCTTGATCTTCTCTTTCAGAAGTTTTTTGACTTTTTATACCGATTTTCCTTTTCATCGGATTATTTCACATCCATCACTAAGGAGGTGTTCGCATTGTCATCCAGACAGCAACATATTTCTGATTATCTCGAAAATCAGACCGTCCTGCTCCAGAACGAGCAGTTGAACAAACAAAATATACAGAGTGTCCGCCTTATAGCAACGGGAAAGTTTTTGGAACAGTCTTTCTTTCTGCTTGCAGCGGCAGGCATATTCCTCCTTCTTCTGGAAGGCGGGCAGGTACATCACGACTGGGCAAAGATTCTGCTTTTTATCATTTCCATCGCTGTGCTACTTTCTCTGATTTTCAGTGTTGCCCTATTATATTCCTCCGATGCCCTGCATCATCACTTTTGGAAATGTCCGGAGTGCGGTGGGGAGCTTCCTCTTCTGACCACGCCGCGGACATTTTTAGCCAGACAGAGATCTGTACAGAATCCTGCCCTCTATGATCTGTGTGTAAAAAAGCAGATTCGATGCGTACGCCTTCCCGGAAGTAATCTGCTGATTCCTTCTTGCTGTCCGCACTGTGGGGAAAAATTCTGGACATACCCCAAAAACGTAACTGACACTGATACTTCTCTCTCATAATACGAAAGGACTGATCTTCCATGCAAAAACTATCCGCCGGAGTTTTTAAAAATTTTTCCCGCTTCTTTTTCCTTCTCGGAACACTCTGCGCCTTTTTTTCTTTGTTTGCTGTCGCAGAAAAGAAAGCAGATACCTTTTTTCTGTTCTTTCTTTTTGGATTTTTCGCCATATATTCCGGAGTATCCACACTTCGTACTTCCAGACATTTTTCCATACAGTTTACAGATGATACCCTGACCATTTGTCGCAAAAGCTCTATGTGGACCAAGAAAAAAGGAAAGTTCATGGATACATGGATATCCGATGACAACTGGAAGTTTCGCACAGATTCTTTCCTTTTCACTGAGATTTCCACCTATGACCTTACACGCAGCATTTTCCCATCCACTTCAGAATTGCCGCCTTCTCTGGAATATTATCATTCCCACAATGGCGCTCTTTCTGTTGACTGCGAAATCCTGTTTTTCTTAAAGGATGGCAGGCAGATTCCATGTCCACTGGAATACTATACAAAAAGGCAAGTGCAAATACTCTTTACTGTGATACAAGAAAAAACCGGAATTTCTCCATCCAAACAACTTGGCAGCATCTTTCATCATCGGCGTTCATCTGCTGGATTTCCACGATAAAACCGCCATGTTAACTTGCGTTGCTTGCCTTTTCTTCCCCTGATTCTTATACTGGCAGTAGAACATTAATCTACATGTGAAAGGGGATTTCTATATGTTAGGAGATCAAATAAAAAAATATCGAAAAGAGAAGAAAATGAGTCAGGAGGAACTGGCAATCCCACTGAATGTGGTCCGGCAGACCGTATCCAAATGGGAAAATAATCTCTCCGTGCCGGATGCAGAACTGCTGATCCGTCTCGCAGAAGTGTTGGAGATTTCTGTCGCAGAACTGCTTGGGGCAGACGAACAGCCACAGTCCGCATCCCTCTCTGCCGAAACTCTTGGTGCAGAACTGGCCCGCCTCAATGAAGAACTTGCCAGACAGGTGCAGGAACGCTCTCTTTCTTCCCGCGCCGAGCAAAAGCGGAATCTGATTCTCTTTTTCTCGATGCTTTCCATGCTCTTTGCACTGATCATCGACAATACCACCGCTTCCGTTTTGCTTACATCTGCCTGCATCCTTGCGGCAGTTATCATTCTGTACCGGAATACTGCCCTGCTCACCCGCACGACAACTTCTGTCAAGAAACTCGGTGCTGTCCGGATCACAACTATTTTTAATATCGGTGTCCTTGCCGTCTGTATTGTAGTTTTCCTACTGTCAGAAATGGGGATTCTTCCTTTTTCCGATCGTGATGGGAAATTTTTTGCAATGCTGCTCGTATCTGCCATTATTCTTTTTACCGGCATGATATCCTCAAGACTTCCCTTCAACCGACATACCGGATTGCGGCTCCCGTGGACCGTACACGACGAAGATACCTGGAATGTGGCGCATCGCGTGCTTCATGATCTATCCATTCCGATCGTACTTCTCTATCTGGGATGCACACTGACTGTCCCGGATTTTGAGACGGTCACTCTGTTCACAATAGGTCTTTGGATCGGCATTCCTTCCGTAATCTCTGGTGTGTTTTTCTGGAAAAAGATGCATGGCCGCTAAAAAGGGATTCAAAAAAAGAGGGACAAACGTTTTCAGATTCCCATTCCATGATTCCATTTTCCACTGCCGCATGCTATAATATAACAGAAAAATATTCTATGAAATCCAGGAGGTTTTGCTACCTATGACACAACTACCATCGAAGTATTCCGACCATATAGTACTCAGACCTTACACACCAGAAGACTGTGAAGCCATCAGCCGTCTTTTCTACGAAACCGTCCATACCGTCAATGCAAAAGACTACTCCAGGCAGCAGTTGGATGTGTGGGCGACCGGATCTGTGGATCTTGCTGCATGGAATGCATCTTTTCTTGCGCATACAACCTTTGTTGCTGTCGACGGAGAAACGATTACCGGATTCGGCGATATTGATTCCTCCGGTTACCTGGACCGCCTCTATGTCCACAAAGATTATCAGGGAAGCGGGATTGCCACTGCACTCTGCGAGAAACTGGAAGCATCTGTGGAAAGCGCCACAGTTACCACACATGCCTCCATCACCGCAAGACCATTTTTTGAGCGCCGGGGATATCTTGTAAAGAAAGAACAGCAAGTGGAACGTCAGGGAATCCTGCTGACCAATTATGTGATGGAAAAGCAGATTTCTTCCCTCTTTCCTGCAAAAAACTAAGACTACGGTCACTCCAAAAAAACTCTAAAAAACACAACCTCTCAACGTGTACTTTCCATTCACTCCAGAGGTTGTGTTTCTATATTTATATTCTATTGAAAGTAATGTTCAATCGTATTTCACTTCGCGTTTTTTCGAATCCATTTGCCATAGATCCACGTAAGAATCGCCGTTTCTCCGATCATCACCGAATAAATTCCCGTAAGCCCCCATCTTCTGCTCGCGCCAAGTACAGCACCTCCTGCAAGAAGCGTCCCAACTGCAGTGTACAGAAATACCTTCTGTTCCCATCCACTCCCCTGCAGATAAGTCAGAAACACCTGATATGGAATCCGAATCATTGTAAGTACAAACACCAGATATAAAAACGGTACTGCCATCTCCGTAACTCCCCGGTCAGTAACCACACTTCCAAGTAATTCTTCCTGAAATACCCCACAGAGCAGACAGAGACTTCCGGTCACGGCAAAGGCCGCACACTGTCCAACTCTCAAATATATTTTTGTTTCTTTCCGGTTCCCGGCCGCCCGACTCTGCAATGCACAAGTCTGTGCAGCCGAAGCGTATGCAACTACCGGAAGGCCAATTATCCCGTATACAATGTCCACCAGTTTATAGACTGCCAGCTGCTCTGTCCCAAGATGTACTGCTGCTCCTTGTACAATCAGGACAAAAATGGTACTTTCAAACAATTCCTGCCCAAACAG
>CAUWEA010000043.1:0-22112 GCA_963557735.1 uncultured Faecalimonas sp.
CCCTCAAGAATGAGGGGCAGGGGAGCTGAGAGTGTGCTCAGCACACTTTTTTACATACTCCTCCTTTTTCTAAAATTGCAGCATCGAAAGAATCTGCAATACACTGGAAATATCGGCTGTCTCTTCCGATATGATACAGTGATGCGCCCATTATTAAAGTGGAAGCCGACAAACATCTTTGATGCAAGATCGAGGGTATGGGGAAACGAAATCTCCATCAAGATAAGAACTTGGAAGGAATACCGAAACCATGAAATGGTGAAACGGTATTACCCAAGTGGATCTTGCTCTTGAAGATTCAAACCCTCTCACTTATAGAACCAGTGGGGGTATGAAATACAAGGTAAGATAGAAAAATAATAAAAAATTATTGTACAGTGCTTTTCAGAATTTTATAATATTGATATGGATTATTATTACAGGTAAATAAATGTGGCAGGAGAGTGGCAGGAGAGATGCAGAATTGGAACGCGACGAATTGTTTTGCTGGGTAAAAGAAGTTTATGGAACGGAGCCAGATTATCCGTGGAAAGATTGGAATGCAGTATTGCGTCATTCAGAGAATCAAAAATGGTATGCTGTCATTTTGGAAGTGAATACAAAAAAACTGGGATTATCTGATGAAAGAATGACAGATGTTGTGAATGTAAAATGTGATCCGGCATTAGTTGGTTCTCTGAGAAATAGGACGGGATATTTTCCGGCTTATCACATGAATAAAGAAAATTGGATTAGTATTCTTTTAGACGGATCAGTGCCGATGGATGAGATTCAGAAACTTATAGCATTGAGTTATGAGCTTACATCATCTGGGGAAAATAGTAAATTATCAAAAAGAACAACAACTCTTTAGTGTGTTGTTTTATATGGAAAGAAAAAGAGACTTATATTTGAAAGATTGGAGTCGATAGCATGAGTTTGAGTGAGGAAAAAGACAAAGAATCTGCAACTAACCATTATAAAGCACCTCTGACTATTTTTAAAACAGAAGAGGATAAAACCGGAATAAATATTTCAAAAATGAGCAACTTTTTTGAGGGTTATATTCGAGAAATGACGTTATCAATTCGGGACTCTTCGGCATTAGAAGAAATTACAAAATTCCCCCTTTCGGACTTAAGCGTTATTGGTGATGTGATTAATCAAGCAGATATTTTTATTAAAGGAAATATTACTCTACTGCCTGATTTTGATAATTTACCTTCAGACGTAAGAACGAAACTTAAGAAGGGGATTTATTCTATTGGCGAATCCAGACAAGTAGAAGATAACTTGCGAGCAGTTATCTTAGACGAAAATGGTGTTCGCGTTAAAGACATTACTTTAAAAAAAGTTATAAATAATCCTGGGAATATTGAGACAATGCGTAGCATTGCTAATCAAATGCAAATGCGTCAAATTTATGCAAAGTTGTCGGAAATACAGGAGTTTCAAACATATCAATTACAGAGAGATAGGGATAGAGACATTATTGTACCATTTTTAGATGCACGTTGCCTTGTGTTGGAGGCTGCAACTAAGCAGTCCGAAGAAGATCAGCTTCGTATGTTAAAAGAAGCTGATGATAAAATGAGAACAGCCATCAATTCTGTTTATACAGATATTGAGACAACTTCAAAAAGTTTTGCTAAGAAGGTCGAAACTCCATTTGGGCATTTGGGTAAAAGTTCAAATGTTTATATGAGGTTTATTTCAGATGATTTGCAGATAGCAACAAAGTTTGTGGGGGGGGGTAAGGTTACAAATACTTGAGTATTTGGGTGAAAGAGAAACTGCAAGGTTAGTGCTAAAAAACTATCAAAGAAGAATGTTAAATTTTATTGAAGAACCGATATCTAAAAAAGGAAAATCAGCTTCGATATTAATGCAAGATTATTTCCCATATAATGAATCCAATATGGATTCATGGTATAAATTTTCTGTAGAAATGAAACCAGTATTGGAAAAAGGTATGGAGCAACGAAAAATGGAAACGGAAGAAGTAGATCGCAAACAAGTATATTTTGTTTCAGTGGAGGATAGTCAAGATGAGTGAAGATGTAAAGAAATGTAAAGTGTGTGGAAGAATTATTACTGATAAAAATAATATTACTGGATTGTGTCCTAAACATCAGAAGGGGTTAAACAATAGTGCTGCTATGGCTGTATTAGTATCTGCAGGAGTTTGTATTAAAAAATATGGACCGAAGATCCTGAAAAAAATCATTAGAAGGTAATTTCTATTAATGAAATAAATAGAATTCGTAAGAGACTATGTACGATTTTCCGCAGAGATAAAAAAAGAAGTAAATAAATATAGAATGCTAAGGAATGATCAACTTCATAATTTAGAAATATGAGAAAAATAGCTTATAAATTAAGAGGAGGATTTCATGAAACAACTTACAGCTTACACTTTAGAAGAATTAGAACAGATAATACATGAAGAAATGGAAAATGGGAAAATATGGTTCAGAGGACATTCGAATCATAAGTATGTTTTATTGCCGAACCTGTATAGAACATTATATGCAACAAGGGATCAATTTAATATTCCTATAGTTCCTAAAAAAATTACAGAGTATAATAATTCTGGGGATATTGTGCCGATTCCAGACCAGCTTTACATAAATTCATTTTATTCCCGATTGAATGAAAAAAATATAGAATATCCAGAAGATTACATAGAACAGATTTGTTTTGCACAACATTATGGAGTAAAAACACGATTACTTGATTGGACAACAGACATTAATGTCGCTTATTTTTTTTCACATGAAGGGAGAAAAAAAGATACTAAAACGGCAATTTATATGTTAAATCCTGAGAAATTCAATCAATATATGTCACATATGAATCAAGAATTATATAATTATAAATTCAAAGATTATAAATTTCCCGATTCTGAAATGGAGAAGAAGATTGTTCAAAGTTCAATGATAAAAGTAGATGGGATACTAGAACCTTCTGAATTAAATGCTAACTCAAAGCTTACACCATTTGCTATTCGTGGACCTCAAATTGATCGACGAATTTGTCGACAGTCAGGAAATTTTATTGCTTTTGGTACATTAATATGGTCAATAGAGTATTATGAAGATGAGAAATTAAAAAATGAATTAAATTTTGACTTTGAAACAGACTTAAAGTGTATTACAAAAATAATATTATCGTCTAAACTTTCTAATGAGATAGGTGGTATTCTCAGAAAAAAGGGGATTGATAAAAGTTATATTTATTATGGTCATAGTGATATAGATGATATTTCGAAACAAGCGGAAAAATCAAATGAAGAAGTTATTTCAAAAAGCTTAAAAGAATGGGAAAAAGAATATTTTGAATTAAAAAATAATAGCCCAGCAATATTTGTAGCAAGAGAATTGATGGCTAATATGCTTCATGAGAAAAATGTTTAAGATTGATTTGTTAAAACAAAGTTAGCATTTTATTGGTAGAATTATAGAAACAAGTAAATAATTTTTATAAAAAAGCTGAAAAAAATAAAGAACGGACGTTGTAAAAAAGGCCTTTTTCTTTTGGATATATAAAGGATATTACTTCCTTTTAATCTGAAGAAAGGGGCTTTTTTATTATGGGTTTTGCAAGGAAAGATGTGGAAGCGACAAAACGCTTTGAAAAGAAGTTTGTAAGATACCAAGAAGGAGCAGAAAAATATAGTTTGGGTTTGACAAAATTCCAGGCACTGGCAAAAGAAGCCAAGGCGGTCTATAAGATTGATAAGGTTGTCTTGGTGAATTGCGAGATCTTTGAAAAGTATCTTGAAACATTTAGAGAATATTGATTTAGCGGTATGAAGGAGACTCTAATATGATTATATGCCTATTGACATTTTGTCATACGAAAAGTATAATATGTAGTATAGGAGGTATGAAAGTTGCTATGACTAAGATGGGAAGACCAAAATCTGATAATGTAAAAAAGAAAGTTATAAGCATTCGTGTGTCTGATCAATTATATTCACAGCTGCTTGCATACGCCGAAAAACATAATTTGACGACTACAGATGTGGTTTTACGTGGAGTGGAGAATTATATCTCCAAGCAGGAATAATCAGTGAGTCCTTCTTTCATATTGGAAGGAGGAATACGGCATGGCAAAGACAAGGAAAGACCTGCGAGGAAGGGTATTAAGAAAAGGAGAGGTGCAAAGATCGTCAGATAAGCGGTATATGTACACTTATACGGATCCGCTTGGAAGACGAAAGTTTATTTATGCAAATGATTTAGCGGAACTTCGGGAAAAAGAAGAAAAACTTCTAAAAGATCAATTGGATGGATTAGATTTATATGTTGCTGGGAAAGCCAGGCTGAATGATACGTTTGACCGATATATATCAACGAAACATAATCTGCGGGAATCAACCAAAAGTTCCTACACCTATACATATGATCATTATGTAAGAGAAACATTTGGTCAGAAACGGATTGCGGAGATAAAGTATTCAGATGTTCTTCAATTTTATTATTATCTTCTTAATCAGAAGAATATTTCGTTAGGAACGTTGGATACGGTACACTGTCTGTTACATCCTACATTTCAGCTGGCGGTAAGAGATGAAATAATCCGTAAGAATCCGACAGATGGTGTGATGAAAGAGATCAGCCGTGAATCCGGAAAAAACAGAGGTGTCCGTTATGCTCTGACGGTTGACCAGCAGAGGAAATTCATGGAGTATATTGCGAATCATCCGATTTATTTTCACTGGTGGCCGATGTTCACTGTTTTGTTAGGAACCGGATGCAGAATAGGAGAAGCATTAGGACTTCGCTGGCAGGATCTGGATTTTGACAATAGAGTGATAAGTATCAACCACAGCATTGTCTATTATCCGATGAATGGAAGTAATAAAAGTGTTTTGAGAGTAGTTTTACCGAAAACAGATGCAGGTATCAGGACAATTCCGATGCTTGATATCGTAAAGGATTCCTTTGAAATGCTTTATGAAGAACAGCAGGAAACTGGTTTTAATGAAACAGAGATAGACGGAATGTCCGGTTTTATCTTTTGTAACCGGTTTGGTTCGGTGCCGAATCCGCAGACTGTGAATCACACGATCAAGCGCATTGCAAATAACTACAATGCAGAAGAAGTTGTATAGGCCAAAAAAGAGAATCGTGATCCTGTGATTCTTCCAAATTTTTCGTGTCATCATTTGCGACACACATTTTGTACCAGACTTTGTGAAAATGAAACAAATTTAAAAGTCATCCAGTCCATTATGGGGCATAAGAATATTGAAACCACACTGGACATTTATGCTGAAGCAACAGAGAAAAAGAAACAAGAATCATTTGAGAATTTGGCAGCCAAATTAGATATCTTTTAAGAAGGGCACACAAATTCACAAATGACAACAAAATTCAGAAATGACAGCAGAATGACAACAAAATAAATTTAATAATGAAGAATTACGAAGGATAGTGAAATCAGCGATCGATAAGTAATACAGCCAAATAAGGGATAATAAGCAATCACGAAGAGATTATAAAATCTTTCCCGACCATGAAGTCACAGGGCGCTGCTAAGAACGAAGCAAACAATGCTGCACAGAAAGCGCCGGCAGCAAAAGTTGCCGAGGCGGCTGTACCGGCTGTGGAGACTTCCGCAAAAGTAGAGATTGATTTCTCTAATGTAGAAGTAGAGCCATTATTTGAAGATATGGTAGATTTTGACACCTTCAGCAAGTCAGATTTCCGTGCTGTAAAAGTAAAAGAATGTGAAGCAGTTCCAAAATCTAAGAAGCTTCTGAAGTTCGTATTAGACGATGGAAGCGGGGAAGACCGCGTGATCTTAAGCGGAATCCATGATTACTATGAGCCGGAAGAACTTGTAGGAAAGACACTGATCGCGATCGTGAACCTGCCTCCGAGAAAGATGATGGGAATTGATTCCTGCGGTATGATCATTTCTGCTACGCACCTTGTAGAGGGAAGAGAAGGAGTGAATGTACTGATGGTAGATGACAGAATTCCGGCGGGAGCGAAATTGTACTAAAACAGATCCGGAATGTGTCGGTTATACAGCTGCAGGATGAGGACTATGCGCAAGTATTTAAGTTTCTTTCTTGCTTTTTTAAAAATTTTATTTTATAATAACTTTGTACATTTTTTGTTTAACTCTAAATGTCTTTACAGACATTATATTCAGGGTTTACGATTCGTATAATACAAACTCATACAGAAAAACTGTCCTATTTTCAGGACAGTTTTTCTGTTTACCATATTAGTTCATCCCAGCTTTCCGTCATCTGGAAGAGTCCTTCGCATATAAGTTCTGAACAATTTAGCTCGTGATCATAAAAGTAAATTTCAGAATCTGTTTGTTTTGTATTTTTTAATTTTATAAAATAAATATTGCCGAGTCCGTCTGCGGCAAAAGGGAAGTTGCCGCTATCAGCGTAAGTAAGTATTCCTCTGATCGGTTTCCCTTTATTTCGCTCAAATTTAATCAGTTCATAAAGGCTTTCACGACCCCAAATTGGAAAGAGTGTGGTAAGCATATATCGCTGTCCGTTTTTTCCGTCAAACACTTTCGGTGTAAACTGTTCATTGACATAGCTGTCAAAAAAGTGGAAGATGGATTCAGGTAAAAGGTATCCCGGATAAAATTGTTCTGCTAAGCTGCGTAGTTGATTAAATTTGACTGAATTTGTTTCATTGTAGTTAATTCTTTGCAGTTGGATTGCTTTTTGTGTTTCACGGTTCCACGTTTCTTCTTTTCTCCTCAGGATTACACGTCGTGTTGCATCGAGCCGGGAATAGGAAACTTTTAATGCTTTCCCCTGCTCGTAAGCTCCGAAATGGGGAAATGTCTTTGCGTGAAGTGAAACACTGACTAACTGCATATAATATTTGGCTTTAATAGTGTTAAAATATGGATTGTAAATATCATGCCATACGTATCCAAAGGGATACCAGCCTTTTCGTGTTATTCCGGCCCGTATATTGGCAAGGCGAAAATCATTGATTCTGCTTCCCTGAAGCCGGAGATAGAGTTTGACGGCAGATGCTTTTCCTTTAAACAAGGGAGAGGATGCGTAGGGAAAGGGTCTTGGCGTAATGAGTGTTACGATCTCTTCCCCTAAAAAATTTCTGTATGAAGTTTCTTTTTTTATTCCATCGATTGTTTCTTTTTCTTGTTTCATATTATATATATCAGGATTAGATTTTTTTCTATTGGTTTTGTTTTTATTAAAAAGATAGTAAAATTTTCAAGTATATAAAAGTATATCATAAAATATTGGAAAACTGTTTCCTCTGATTCTTGATTTTGTTGATTTTGAAGATTTTAATTCTTATTTTTTACATAGACCTCTTTTGGGGAAACAAATCTGTAACAGTTAGGAGGTTTATTTTTTAACAAAAGAATGCTATAATAGTGGGCATGGAAACGATAATAAAAGAAATACAAAGAACAAATATTGACGAAGATGTGATCGGAATGGCAGGGGTGATCCTGAAAGAAGGAGGATTAGTAGCTTTCCCGACAGAGACTGTATATGGACTCGGAGCACATGCGCTGAAGGAAGAGGCGGCAAAAAAAACATATGCGGCAAAGGGAAGACCTTCGGATAACCCATTGATCGTTCACATCGCGGAATATCGGGCGCTGGAAGAGATTGCGGTAAATATTCCGGATAAGACGGTGCTTCTGGCAAATCATTTCTGGCCGGGACCTCTTACTATGATTTTTGAAAAGAGTGCACTGGTACCATATGGGACGACGGGCGGATTAGATACTGTGGCAGTCAGAATGCCGGATGATGAGATCGCGCGCGCCGTTATCATTGCAGGAGGCGGTTATGTGTCGGCTCCAAGTGCAAATACATCCGGGCGTCCAAGTCCTACGACTGCGATGCATGTAAAAGAAGATCTGGATGGTAAGATCGATATGATCATTGATGGAGGAAGCGTGGAGATCGGGGTGGAATCAACGATTCTTGATATGACTGTGACACCTCCGATGATCCTCCGTCCGGGTGCGGTCACAAAAGCCATGCTTGAGGAAGTGATCGGTGAAGTTACAGAGGATCTGGCAGTTGTCAGTGATAAGAGTGATGAAGCGCCGAAAGCGCCGGGAATGAAATATCGGCACTATGCCCCGAAAGCGAAACTGATGATCATCGAAGGAGAACCGAAGGAAGCAGTCAAGGCGATCCGGCAGGTTGCCTTTGAGCAGGAACGGCTCGGTTACAAGGTAGGAATCATTGCCACTGATGAGACGGCAGGGAAGTATACAAGAGGAATTATAAAAAATATCGGAACACGGGAAAATGAATATACGATCGCGCAGAATCTGTACCGTGTTCTCAGAGAATTTGATGAGGAAGACGTTGACTATATCTACAGTGAAGCATTTGCTGTGGACGGGATTGGATCGGCGGTTATGAACCGGCTGAAAAAGGCAGCAGGACATCATATGCTGCGGGCAGAGGAAATCACGAGACTTCAGAAGTATAGAAGGATTATTTTTCTGAGCAACACAGACAGCAGCAGGGGGCCGATGGCTGCGGAACTTCTCAGAAACCAGACACTTCTGCAAGAATATGACGTTGAGTCACGGGGACTTGTCGTGCCGCTTCCGGAGCCGGTCAATCAGAAGGCAGAGGCGATCATGAAGAGTCAGGGAATGTCGATCGCAGACTATAAGTCAAGACAGTTTACAGAAGAAGATCTTGATGAAGAGACGCTGGTACTTGCAATCGATGACAGACATAAGTGGAGTGCGGTAGCAGATTATGAGAAGATAAAAAATGTATATACACTGGGAGAATATGTGGATGATGAGAGGAAAATACCGTCTGCATATGGACAGCCATTGACAGAGTATGGTAGTGTATACGAGATGATGAAAGAATTTATCGAAAAACTGGCGCAAAAGCTGAATGAGGAGGTAACAAAAGCATGATAGCAATCGGATGTGATCACGGCGGATATGAGCTGAAACTTGAGATTATAAAATATTTAGAGGAAAAGGGTCTGGAGTACAAGGATTTTGGATGCGATGGAGAGTCTGTCGATTATCCAATCTATGCAAAAAAAGTAGGACAGGCGATTCTTGACGGCGAGTGTGAGAAAGGAATCCTGATCTGTGGAACCGGAATCGGTATTTCTATCGCAGCCAATAAAATGAAAGGGATCCGGTGTGCCCTTTGTTCGGACTGCTTCTCTGCAGAAGCTACAAGACTGCATAACGATACAAATATTGTCGCGCTTGGAGGCCGTGTTGTGGGACCTGGACTTGGAGTGAAGATTGTTGATACATTTTTAAATACTCCGTTTTCCGGGGATGAGAGACACAAGAGACGTATTGCATTAATCGAAGAATAGGAGAAAAATAATGGGAAAAGTACTGGTAATGGAACATCCACTGATCCAGCATAAGGTAGGGATTATCCGCAGAAAAGAAGTCGGATCAAAAGATTTCAGAGAAATCATCAGTGAGATCGCAATGTACATGTGTTATGAGGCGACAAGAGACTTGAAGCTGCAGGATGTAGAGATCGAGACGCCGATCTGTAAGACGACAGTGAAGGAACTGGCAGGAAAGAAACTGGCAGTCGTGCCGATTTTAAGAGCCGGTCTCGGAATGGTAGAAGGGATGCTTACGATGATCCCGGCGGCAAAGGTAGGACACATTGGACTTTACCGCGATCCAGATACGTTGGAGCCGGTAGAATATTACTGCAAGCTTCCGGCAGACTGTGTGGAGAGAGAAGTATTTGTGGTAGATCCGATGCTTGCGACAGGCGGTTCCTGTGTTGCAGCAATCCAGATGCTCAAAGATAAAGGGGTAAAGAATATCCGCTTTATGTGCATCATTGCAGCGCCGGAAGGTGTGAAGAAGCTTCAGGAAGCACACCCGGACGTAGACGTTTATATCGGTGCATTAGATGAGAGATTAAATGATCACGGATATATCGTGCCTGGACTTGGAGATGCGGGAGACCGTATTTTTGGAACAAAATAGGAGTGGAAAGAATGTGCGGGGAACTGCACATTCTTTTTGTACATGTGCAGTAAAATAAATAAAAAAACGAAAAAAGTATCGAAAAAGATTATTCTTGCTAAATTTATACAAAGATATAAATATAGATAAAATATATGATAAAAGCAATATTAGAACAATAAAATTGTGCAAGATAGATAAAAATACAAATACAAGAATGGTACATTTAACGATTTACAAAGCGAAAACTATTGAATATAATTTAAGTATATCGTTTGAGTTAACGTTTACGCAAACAATGCATATTCGTTAAATGTCGGCCGACAGTCAAATGAGGTAAATGATGGGAGAAAAAAATATAACATTAAAACAAATTGCAGAAAAAGTAGGAGTTTCAGCAACAACAGTACATCGTGTTTTATCAAATAAAGGAGGATGCAGTGAAGCGCTGAAAGAGAAGATATTAAAAATTGCTGAAGAAGAAGGATATAGTGTCAATTATGTAGCTTCTTCCCTGCGAAAGAGAACAGTACATATTGCGCTTCTTTTTACGAAAAGTGACGAAAGCTTTCGCTATTATTTGCAGGAAATGCTAGAAGGATACAAGG
The DNA here is from genome assembly GCA_963557735.1 of uncultured Faecalimonas sp. Classification (GTDB taxonomy): domain Bacteria; phylum Bacillota; class Clostridia; order Lachnospirales; family Lachnospiraceae; genus Faecalimonas. The sequence continues at coordinate 10,557 of CAUWEA010000043.1, forward strand.
CATATCAAAAAGTGATTCATCAGTTTAATATTGTATTTCACGAGTATTTTTATAGTGGAGCAGAGGATGGAGAAGAAAGTTATCTGAGTCAGTTAAAGAAGTTTGAACAAGATATTCCAGTACGTTATGACGGGCTTCTTATTTTTGGACTTTTAAATTCAGAGGAGGCTTCTCCAGTATTGAACCGTTTAATTGGAAAAGGAGTTTCCATTGTTGTGCTGGAGAAAGAAATAATATCTTTGGAGGGGTCTATGATCGTGAAGCCTAATGACCATATTGCAGGAGGAATGGCGGGAGATCTTTTGGTAAAAATGACCGGGAATAGTGGTACGATTGTAGTATTTGAACAAGATTTACCAAATAAAGATTTGAATGGTCAGGCATTTCAGGAAGAATTAAGAAGGCTGGGAAGCAATATACAGATTTGCAGATATCCTTTATCAGTACAACAAGAGCAAGGGAAGTATATGAAACAGATCCTGGAGAAGACTTCTGAATTAAAAGGAATTTATATTACAAGTGCACGTCATACAGCTGCATATTTGAAAAACTGTGAAAAGTTTTCAAATATGGGAATCTCGGTTGTTGGCAGTGAAATTTTTGATGAAACTTATGAGGCGCTGCAAGATAACAGATTAGATGCTGTGATTGATAAGAGACCATATGACATAGGCTATAAAGCTTTGCAATTTTTGTTTGATAAAGTTATAAAATACCAGAATTTGCCAGAATGTTACCGAGTAGTTCCGCGTGTGATTTTACGCTCGAACAGTGATGAGTATTTCAAACGAAAGGAAAATAGAAATGGCAAGAGGAAGTGTACCGAATGAAGCATATGTAAAAAATATTAATCATGCTTCCAGATTTGGAATGAAAGATAAAATAGGCTATATGCTTGGAGATCTTGGATTTAATAGTTTACAGGTAATTGTAAATAGTTACTTAATGTTATTTTGTGTTAATATCATGGGGGTGAAAGCAACCCATTTTGCTATCATTGTATTTATCTGCAAAGCTTTGGATGCTCTGAATGATACAGCAATTGGAAGAACTGTCGATAAAAGACCTGCAACACGGTATGGAAAAATGAAGCCTTATTTAAAATGGTTTGCAATTCCGTATATGATATTTACCGTAATATTATTTGTAAATGTGACTGCAATGCCGTATATGTTAAAAATTGCATGGATTTTGGTTGTTTATTTTATTTGGGGAATTGTAGGAACATTTATCAATGTACCTTACGGTGCTATGAGTAACTTAATTACAACAGATCAGGTACAGAGAACAGAGCTGTCAAATTTTAGAAGTATTGGAAGTATGGCAGGAAGCCTGATTCCTACTACGATCGCTCCATTATTATTATTTGATTCGGAAAATAATCCTATCGCTAGTCGTTTTATTATTTTAAGTGTTGTACTGGGAATTTTTTGCGTAGCTTGTCTTGTATTGACACATTGCTTAGTGCAGGAAAGAGTGATGGTAACACCGGAAAGTAATTTGGATGCTGCCGGGGAGAAAGTAAATTATTTACAGGTAGCAAAAAGTTTTTTAAAAAATAGAATTATGATTGCGGTTGTTTTAGCCTATGTTGTATCAAAATTATTTATCCAGACGAATGGAATGACAAACCAGTATGTTTTTATGGTGTATTTTCAGGATACTTCTATGCTGTCGGTTTCATCGATTGTCAGCTTTATTCCAATGATTTTAGGAATGTTAATTGTGAAGCCATTAGTAAAAAGATTTGGAAAGAAGAAACTTGTTACATGGCCGGCTTTGGGAGCGGCAGTTTGCTACGGAATTACAGCTTTTCTGCCGGCAACACCAGTAAGCTGGATTCTTTTACAATTACTGGCATCAGCATTTATGACTTTTGCAACACTTCTTTTATGGAGTTTGATTGCGGATGCAGTCGATTACCAGGCATATCTGACAGGACAGAGAAATGATGGTACAGTGTATGCTACAATTACTTTTATTGTGTTTTTTGCAGGAAGTGCGTCCACATCAATTATAGCATTATTATTGGAGGCAGTTGGCTATAATGCATCGTTAGGTTCTATGGGGCAACTCGCAGGAGTGGCAGAACGGATTAAAGTTCTTGGTGGTGCATGGCCGATGGCCGGTTGTATTTTAGTGTTTATCTGTTATTATTTTATTTATAATGTAAGTGATTCTGAAATGAAAAAAATTAGTGACAGCCTGCGATAATAAAACAGATGATTTGCATTGTAAGAAAAATATAGTTAACAAATGGGAAAGGAACATAGGTATCTTTCCCATTTTAACAAGAAAGAGGTAGAAAAATGAGTCGTTTAAAACATGAAGTAACAGAAATTGCTCCGAAGACATGGTGCTTAAGTGAATTTCGACTGGTAAATGCATTCCTTTTGGAAGGAAAAAATAAGGCAGCGTTGATAGATACTGGATGTGGTATTGGGAATTTAAAAAATATAGTAAGGGAGTTAACAGAAAAACCGCTTGTGATTCTTATGACGCATGGACATTTTGATCATCTTGGAGGGATTGGACAATTTGAAGAGAATGTGGCCTATATGCATCCAAAAGAGAAAGATATGCTGGAGGAGATGAAAAGTAGATTAAATTGTAAAGATCTGAATGAAATGAGAGTATTTTATGTAAAGACAAGAGCACCGATTCGCTACCCTGAAGCGAATGTGGAAGAAATACTGGAATTAATCCCAAAGGAGACAAAAATGTATCGGCACACCTGGAAAAGTGTGGAAGATGGACAGATGATTGACTTGGGAGAACGGCAAATCATTGCCTGCCACACACCGGGACATACAGAAGGGAGTGTCTGCTATTTAGATGAAAAAACACGGCTTCTGTTTAGCGGAGATACAGTTAATCATGGAATTATTCTCCAGCGTCAGCCAGATAACGGGACAGAACTGATTGAAATATACCATCAAAGCATAGCAAAGATATGGGAAAAAGAGAAATATTTTGATTATTTGGCAGTGGGACACGATGATATTACAATTGAAAAACAGATGGTAAAAGATTATCTGGAACTAACAGAAGGGTTATTAGATGGAACTGTTACGGGAAACTATGAAGAAGTGGGATTTAGAAAAGGAGATGTAGCGCGTTTAAGAACAGCCGAATTATGGTATCAGTGCGATGAGTAATAAAAGAAAAAGCATATCAGGATAAGGTATCACTTAGGGTATGCTTTTTTTATTTGCAGAACTTTTGGCTCAAATGAACTTTCATCATAGAATAATATTCAAAGCTAGAATTTCAGGAAGAATATATATCCAGACAAGTCCATATACATGTGATAAGAACATCTGGAGATGGAACTTATGGATGAAAATCATTCAAACATTCTTGTAAATTTTATAGTACGGGCAGTGGTCGGTATGGGAGTGATATTTTTTACAAATGAATTTCTTGCATCGAGAGGAATTTCAGAGGCAGTGGGGATGAATGGACTTTCTTTTTTGACATCCGGAACACTTGGTATTCCAGGGGTCTGCCTGCTTTATGGAATTCTTTTTTATCAAAACTTGTAAGTATTTCACAAAAAACGTCGAATCTAAAAATGCATATAGACAAAAGGAAAAGATGCGTCTATAATACAACATACAAAGAAAACATTTCTAAATGAAATATCTTTCAATAGTCAGAGAACTATTACATATCAAATCAAAAAAGGCTGGAAAAAATACAGTCAGATTCAAAAGTTATTCAAAAAATCGAGAGAAAAATCCAAAGGATACAACAGAAAAACAGAAATGGAAGTGGTAGATTGAAGGGAAAGATACTTGCAATTTGCACGCAGGAAGCAGTGTATGCAAAATGCTTGTCAGAATACATTTTAGGAAGAAGAGAGCTGTCATTTCAAGTCATGGTATTTTCAGATCTGGAAAAGCTGAGTCTGTTTGGGAAGGAAAAGAAAATCGATATTCTTCTTACAGATCATACCTTGACAGACAGGAAGCAGATGGAGATTGGGCAGGTATTCCTGCTGTGTGATTCGCGCAGTTGTGAGAAAACGGAACGATATATTCCGGTTTACAAGTATCAGAGTGGTGAGAAGATTCTAACAGAAGTGCTGGGGCATTGTGCAGAGCAGGTGGGGAGTGAGACGATTTTAAGGATACAGAAAGCTGATATGGAAATTATCGGTGTGTATTCTCCGATCCATCGTATCGGGAAGACGCAGTACGCTCTGCAGGCTGCAAAGGAATTTGCAAAGAAAGGGAATACGCTCTATCTTAATCTGGAGGAGTATGCCGGGAACTGGGAGGAAGATAGTCAGGGAGACGGACTTGCAGAACTTTTATATTATCTCAGACAAGGATGTCGAAATATAGGACTTCGCATAGAAATGCTTGTGAAGCACTATGAGTCTGTAGATTATCTGGAGCCGGTGAAGATGTATCCGGATCTGAAAGCAGTTACGGCAGAAGAGTGGAAGCTGCTTTTGACGGAAATTGCCGAAAAGAGTATTTATGAAACGGTGATACTGGACATTGGAGATTCGATCCAGGGAACTTATGAACTTTTGGAATTATGCTCGTGTGTCTATACATTGTTTGCAGAAGAGGAGATGGCACAGAGGAAGATGAGTCAATATCGGAAGAGTCTTGTCTCCATGGGACTGGAGAAGATCGTGGAAAAGACAATCTTCGTGGGGGTGAAAGAACCGTTATGAGAAACAGAGAACATTTATATCAGAAGATTATGGAAGAACTGGATCTGTCCAGAGAGATAGAAGATGAGACACTGATGGAAATGATCTATACTGCGCTTTCAGAGGAACGAAAACAACATTACATGTCGCTTCAGGAGATGAATGTGCTCGGCAAAGAGCTTTTTAATGCATTCCGAAAATTGGATATTCTTCAGGATCTGATTGAGGATGAGGAAATTACAGAGATCATGATCAATGGGGCACAACATATTTTTGTAGAAAAAGAAGGACATGTCACACGGCTTGAGAAGCAGTTTGCATCCAGACAGAAACTGGAGGATGTGATCCAACAGATTGTTGCGGGATCCAATCGAATTGTAAATGAGGCAAATCCGATCGTGGATGCAAGACTTCCGGATGGATCCCGTGTCAATGTAGTTCTTGCGCCAATCGCACTGAATGGACCGATCGTAACGATCCGCAAGTTCCCGCGGGAGGCGATGACGATGGAACGCCTGATAAAGTTTGGATCAATCTCAGAGGAGGCGGCTGGATTTTTGGAGCAGGCTGTGCGGGCTCGCTATAATATTTTTATCAGTGGAGGAACCGGATCGGGAAAGACATCGATGCTCAATGCGCTTGCACAGTATATCCCGGCAGAAGAGCGGGTGATCACGATCGAGGATAATGCAGAACTTCAGATCCGTGGAATTGAAAATCTGGTAAGCCTTGAGGCAAGAAATGCAAACGTAGAGGGAACCGGGGAGATTTCTATCCGGGATCTGATCAAGTCGGCACTCCGTATGCGGCCGGACCGGATTGTTGTCGGGGAGGTCAGGGGAAGTGAGGCGATCGATATGCTTCAGGCAATGAACACCGGACATGACGGATCACTTAGTACCGGTCATGCGAACAGCACAAGAGATATGTTCAGCAGGCTGGAGACAATGGTGCTTATGGGAGTAGACATTCCGCTGAGTGCGGTACAGAGGCAGATTGCTTCAGCGATAGACCTTGTTGTTCATCTGGGAAGATTGCGGGATAAGAGCAGAAAGGTACTGGAAATTTCAGAAGTGCTTGATTATGAGCACGGTGAAATTAAGGTGCAGAGTCTGTATCGGTTTGAAGAAATAAAAGAAGAAGGCGGAAAGGTAAAGGGGAGGATGAAATGGATCCATGAATTACAAAAGAAAGAAAAATTACTGGCAGCAGGATATTAAGAAGAGAGAGTATGGGAAGGCAATACTTGGAGGGCTGGCAGCGTTATCGGGAATTACATATCTGTTTTATGATTTCTTTTTAGGTGGTCTGATTTTCTCACCGTTTCTGGTGATCTATCTTCATATTTGGGAAAAACAATATATCAGGAAACAGCAGCAGGAGTTCTGTATACAGTTTAAAATGAGTCTGCAGTCGATGTCATCAGCGCTCAACGTCGGTTATTCCGCGGAAAATGCGCTGAAGGAGACAGTGAAAGATCTGGCGCTGATCTATAAGAAAGATGTGCGGATCATGAGAGAATATACATATATGCTTCACCAGTTGAACATGAATGTACCGTTGGAACAGATCTGGAAAGAGTTTGCAGAAAGAGTGGAGCAGGAAGATGTATCCAATTTTGTATCCGTTTTTATAGCAGCGAAAAGAGCAGGAGGAGACAGTATACAGATGATCCGGAATGCAGTAAAACAGATTTGTGAAAAAATTGAAGTGAAAAGTGAGATTGAGATGACGATGTCGGCAAAAAAACTGGAATTTCAAGTCATGTCGGTGATACCATTTGGGATTATTTTCTATATGCGTCTTGCTTTTTCAGAATTTGTTGAGGCGCTTTATGGAAATCTGTTTGGAATTCTTGTCATGACCGCGTGTCTGGCAGTTTATGGAGGAGCTTTTTACATGGGAAAAAAGATGATTGAGATTGAGGTGTAAGATGATTATTTCAATAGTAATATTTATAGTGTTGGCGGTGATCGTTATTTTATATAAGAAGAAAAAACTTCCGGCATGGTGTATGGGGAAAAGTAGAAGAAATATTTTTTTAATGCTCCTCAGTGTAAATTCTCTTGCGACATATTTGTTTTATGTGGATCATCAGACAGAGTTCATAGGAAAAGATGCCAGATTGGAGAGAAATAACTGCGGCGAAGGAGTACGGACAGAAATGCTGATCGCTGAGACAGGGGAGAAAGAAATTCCAGTCCCAGTAGAACTTCCTGAAAGAAAGTACAGTGAAGAAGAACTGAAAAAAGCATTTGAAAGGGCAATGCAGGAGTTGGATGAGATAATCTTAGGAGAAAACAAGACTTTTGATGAAGTGCGGAAAGATTTGAATTTTCCATCCCAGATCCCGGGTATGCCGATCACGGTTTCTTGGGAAGTAGATAACTATGAAGTGATGAATGTTCTTGGGGAATTACAGACAGAAGCACTACGAAAAGAAGGGACAATCGTTCAGATCACCGGCAAGCTGAGGTATGGAGATGAGGAAAGGATCTATATGAGAAGTGCCAATGTGTTTCCACCAAAGTTAAAAGGAGAGCAGAAGATTGCCGCACAGCTTTCAGAGCAGATTTCAGAAGAAGAAAAGGCGCATCCAGAGCAGAGACAGGTAGAGCTTCCGAAAACTTATCAGGGGAATCCTGTACGGTGGAAACGTCCGGAGCAGAACAGAGGATATATCATTTTAGCGCTCGGGTTTACGGGGAGCATTCTTCTTATCTTGATGGAGAAGGAGACAAAGAAGGAAGCGTTAAAGGAAAAGCGAAAGCAGATGCTGATTGATTACCCTGAAATTTTAAATAAGTTTGTACTGTTTCTGGGAGCCGGAATGACGGTCAAAAGTGCATGGCAGAAGATCATTTCTGACTATGAAAGGACGAAAGAAGATGGGAAGGAGCGGTTTGCGTATGAAGAAATGGTATACACACTCAGAGAAATGCAGGCGGGAGGTTCAGAAAAAGAATGCTATGAACATTTTGGAAGACGATGTGGAACCGTATGCTATATGCGTTTCGGGGCATTGCTTTCCCAGAATTTAAAAAGGGGGTCACGAGGGCTGGCGGATCTTTTAAAACTGGAAGCGGTCAACGCATTTGAGGATCGGAAACGCGCGGCAAAAAAGGCAGGAGAGGAAGTAGGAACGAAACTGTTGGTGCCGATGTTTTTGATGCTGGCAGTTGTACTGGTCATTGTGATCGTACCGGCATTTTTATCGATGCAGTTTTAAGAAAATATAGAAAGAAAAAGGATGGGAAATACCTGCTATCAGGGGTATTGCCATAGATCATCAGAAAAGGGGGTGAGATTATGTGGAGGATACGGCAGTTTTTTGCATTTCTGAAAGAAGAAAAGGGAATCGGTGTTGTGGAAGTGATATTGATTCTGGTCGTACTGATCGGACTTGTGATTATTTTTAAATCGCAGCTTACGAGTCTGGTAAATTCAATCTTTCAGAAGATCACAAGTGAAAGCTCAGGTATTTAAGGAGTGACAGATAGGATGAAGAGAGGAGAAATCACAGCTTTTATCAGTCTGGTATTTGTACTGTTAATCGGATTGATCGGAGCGGTTATCGAAAGTGCATCTGTCCAGACTGCAAAAAACTATCGCAGGGCAGATATGGATCGCGCACTGCAGTCTGTATTTGCAGAATACCATAGAGAACTTTTGACAGAGTATGATATTTTTGGGATAGAAGCAGGATATGAGACCGGGAAATTTTCATTTGAAAATATTGTGAACCGTTTGGAATTCTATGAGGCGGCAGGAATGACTCAGGAGCCGGAAAAGATCCAGTTTCTCACAGATGATAATGGTCAGCCTTTTAAAGAACAGGCGGTCAGATATATGAAAAATAAGATGGGTATTGATCTTGTAGAAGAACTGGCAGGAAAATGTGCAACATGGGAAGAACAAAATAAACAGAGTGGATCTTATGAGCAGGAGGGAAGTGATATCTCGGAAGAGCTGGATGCAAAGCTGCAGGAAGGAGAAAGTGAACTCCCTTCAGAAAACAATCCGCTGGAAAACATTTCTAATATCAAAAAATCAAATCTTTTAAATGTCGTTGTTTCAGATCCGGAACAGTTATCACAGAAGCAGATATCTTTAGGCGGACTTCCGTCTCACCGCAGCTTGCAGAAAGGAATTGGAAAATTTCCGACAAAAAGTGATGCACAAGGTAAAGTTTCTTCTCTCTTCTTCTGTCAATACTTACTGGAACATTTTGGAAATGCAGTAGATCAGAAGAAAGAAAATATGCTTTCTTATGAGATGGAATATATTTTGGAAGGAAAAGAAAGCGATCAGGAAAATCTGAAAGGGGTTGTAAAAAAATTATTGCTGATGAGAAGCGGTGCAAATTACTTATATCTTCTGACAGATACAATCAAGCAGGCGGAGGCAGAAACACTGGCGCTGACTCTTTCTGCGGCGATTGCGCTTCCGGTGCTTGGCGGTCTTGTAAAGCAGGCGATTCTTGTCGCCTGGGCATTTGGAGAAGCTGTGATGGATGTCCGGGCGCTTTTGGAAGGAAAGAGAGTTGCGCTTGTTAAGACGAGTGCAACCTGGCAGCTTCAGCTTTCTGGTCTTCTGAAACTTGGAACAGCAGAGGACCAGAATGAAGGGATGGATGCAGAAGGCGGACTTCGATATAAAGAATATCTGATGTTTCTGTATTTTCTAAAATCAGAGCAAGTCTGCATTATGCGTGCGCTGGATCTTGTAGAAACAAATTTGAAGAGGAAACTTGGAACAGAGACATTCAGAGTGGACCACTGTGTGGCGAAATTACAGATCAAAAGCAAGTGTAAAATCCGAAGAGGGGTAAACTATCAGTTTTCGACTTATTTTGGATATGAATAAGTGAAAAAGTATTGTAAAGCATAGCAGGAGGTGAATGCAAATGCCCTTTCCGTCAAAAAAACTCACAAATTTAGAACGGATTTTTATTCAAAAGTACAATCAGAAATTAAGAAAGGAGAAAGACTCTTTCATATCCCATGCTCACCGGGACAGGCTACAAATCTTGGAAAGGGCATTTTCATTCATCTCCAGAATAGTGGAAAGGTATTTTGTAAAAAGAGGATGGATGCAGAATCTGAAGAGAATAAAAGTTCATGCGGTGATCACGATCGAGGCTGCGCTCACGATACCGTTGTTTTTCCTGGCAGGAGTTACATTGATTTACTTGCTGGAGGTTCAGGCGATCAGGACAAGTGTCAAAATGGGAGCGTATGCGGCTGCAAAAAATACAGCAGAGAAGACATATCTGACTCCGGTATTTCTTTCGTCAAAGGCGGAGTCAGACATCGCGGAAACAATCGGACAGGAACGTCTGAAGCGAAGTATCATTGTCGGAAAGGAAGCAGGAATTGACTGTACAAAGTCAAAGATGCAGCCGGGGACGGGGATTATTGAGCTTGTTGTGGAGTACAAGATCCAGCCTCCGGTAAAGCTTTTCGGGATTCCGCCAATTTCTCAGGGAGAACGGGTGAAAATAAAAGGATGGAATGGTTATCAGAGAGGAAGTTACGGGGAAAAGGAAGGTTATGTGTATATTACGGAAACGGGAACAGTGTATCACAGAAGTTACCAGTGTACGCATTTGAAACTATCAATTCAGGCGGGCAGTTCATCGGATATCGGTGGTCTGAGAAATGAATATCAGGGAAGATATTATCCGTGTGAGAAATGTGGGGCGCAAGCGGCAGCGGGAATTGTCTATTATACAAAATCAGGGGATCGTTATCATACATCCCTGGGATGCAGTGGGTTGAAAAGGAATATCCGCGCAGTGAAACTGTCAGAGGTAGGTGGAAGAGGAGCGTGTTCAAGATGTGGACGGTAGGAAGGATCAGCATCTTTTTGCTGTTAGTTATTTGTACCATAATAGATTTAAGAAAACGGATGCTTCCGGTAGGGCTTTTGTCTGCAGGGAGCATTGTGATCCTGATGATAAGTTTATGGAAATATGAATTTGACTTTTTTCCGATGATGAAGGGAATGATTCCCGGAATCATTTTAGGAGCGATAAGTAGGGTTACAAGGGAAGCTGTCGGATATGGAGATGTATGGATTGTTTTTCTGATCGGGAGTTATCTGGGAATCTGGGATACAGTAACAGTTGTGTGCAGTGCCTTTTTTCTGTGTAGTATTGTTGCGTCAGGTTGTCTGGTCTGGAAAAAGTTTCGTAGAGATACAAGAATTCCGTTTGTACCATTTCTTGCAGTTGCCTATGTGGGGGTGATTTTAATATGAGGATGAAAGCCAGCGCGACGATTGAGGCGATAGTTGCGTGCTCTGTATTTTTTCTAAGTTTTTTCCTTGTTGTCAATGGGCTGTTTTATTATCATGATAAAAATATCCTGATGGGAACTGCATATGAGGCAGCAGTTGTACAGAGTCAGAAAAAAAGAAGTCCGGAGACTTGTACAGTCGGAGAGGTGGAACAGTCATTTGAACGCGCAGCGAAACGCAGGATGCTTTTGTTTTCCAAAGTAGATCTGACGATCGAGGAGACAGATCAGAAGGTTACTGTGCGGGGGACGGCATCAAAAAGGAGAATGAAATTATCAGTCAGTCAGAGCGCTTCTGTGACAGAACCGGAAAAATTTATCAGAAATATGAGAAAGGCAGGAGTACATGAAGACGGAATATAAAAGAAATCTTGACAGAACATATCTGATCATAGAAGAAGAAAAAATTTATGAGGAAGGCTATCAGATGCATATGCTGAGAGAAAATAAGATTCCCGGTCTTCTTGAAGTGCTTGGAAAAGGGAGCGGCGAAAAGAGCCAGTACTATTATGATATCAGTTGCAAAGTATCTATGAAGGCGAAGTATGAGAAAGTAAAAATAGGATATGATGAATTGAAAAAGTTTCT
>CAUWEA010000044.1:0-22021 GCA_963557735.1 uncultured Faecalimonas sp.
CCTATTTTTCCATCCATCCTGATAGTTATCCACGTTCTCTCACCCCCTGCGCACTTCGTTCCTTAATTTCTTTATTATAGCAAAAATGCTGTTTCTTGCCAATATTTTACACTTTCTTTTTCTCTGTCTTATTGATGTTTCCAATAAAATTGTCAGTTTATAGAAAAATACAATCTTACACCTTTTCCATTTTAAAATAGAAGAAATAGGTGCTATAATGAATCCCATAAAAATAATTTCGAATCACAGATTCAGAAAGGTCATGCAATGGATAACAATGTTTATATTATCGGAATTGATCTTGGCGGAACAAATCTGAAAATTTCTGCCTACACGTTCTGCCATTTTCATAAACTTTACGAGCAAAGGATTTCCACACGTCCAAAAAAAGGCTGGGAATATGTCATGAACCAGATTTATGATGCAATTTTACAATTAACTGCCGCCCTCCCAGGGCAGAAAGCAGTCTGTATCGGAATTGGCATCCCCGGACTTCTGGATATTGAGAACGGTGTCTCTATCTTTTCCTCTAAATTTCCAAAATGGGAAAATATGCCCGTTGCCGGCTGGCTGAAGGAAAGGACGGGGCTTCCGGTCTACATCGACAATGATGTCCGTGTAAATCTCTACGGAGAATGGTTCTGTGGCGCCGGAAAGCACAAAGAAAATATCGTACTTCTCACACTTGGAACCGGCATTGGCGCCGGAATTGTCATAGATGGACATGTCCTCTATGGTACTACCGCGAGCGCCGGAGAAATCGGTCATATGAATATGTTCCGCCCCGGACGCCCTTGCCGCTGCGGAAGCAACGGCTGTCTGGGAATGTATGTCTCTGCTTCCGGGATTCTGGATACGGCCAAAGAAAAAATCGCCGCCGGAACTCCCACGATCATCACAGAGTGGACAGACGGAAATCCGGATAGGATCACTGCCAAAATGATTTCAAAAGCCTATGATCTCGGCGATCCTGCTGCCATTGACACAATGAATGAAACCGGGGTAATATTAGGTTACGGGCTCGTAAATGTGATCAATCTCTTCAACCCTGAAATCCTCATCATCGGAGGTGGAATGTCAGCGGCAGGAGAACGTCTCTTGCGACCTGCCCGCAAAATCGTAAAAGAACATGCACTTCGTCTGTCACGCCGGCACTGCGAGATCGTAACCGCTCAGCTTGGCGACGGAGCCGGAATGCTCGGAGCTGCACTCTACGCCAGACAGCGGTTTGAAAATGGTACTCGCTTCTGAAACCGGGCATCCCGCGAAATTTTAAGAAAAGATACAAGTGGAGAACATCACAAAAGAGAGGTCATCTATATGGAACAACTGAAAAAAGAAATAGAAACATACCTTCCATTTAATGAGCAGGAAGAAAAAGATCAGAGACAGATTGTACGACTTCTGGACAGCAATCCTGATCTTCTCACAAGAGAAAATACTTTTGCCCATATCACAGTATCTGCGTGGATCGTCAATCCAGACCGCACAAAAGTACTGATGGCATACCACAATATTTACCAGTCATGGGCATGGCTCGGCGGTCATGCTGACGGAAACCCGGATATCCGGGCAGTAATCCGGAAAGAAATCGAAGAAGAAAGTGGTCTGACAGATATCCGCTTTCTCACAGATGATATTTTTTCTCTGGAAAGTCTCACTGTTGACGGACATGAGAAGCGTGGCAGCTACGTTTCTTCCCACCTTCACTTGAACCTTACATTCCTTGTCGAAGCAGACGACCGTCTTCCACTTCGGATCAAGCCAGATGAAAACAGCCAGATTGCATGGATCAACGTCTCTGAAATCGCAGAAAAATCCACAGAGAAATGGTTTGTGGAACGAATCTACTCTAAACTCTGTAAAAAAGTACTCCGGGATTTTCCACAAAGGAATTATTACGAAGCTTACGATGACAGGTATAAGACCATTCACCAAAAAGGATATAGCTGGTTCAGCGATTCTCCCACTCCGCTCGTAATGGAAATCCTTCAAAAATATAATATTCCCCTCTCCGCTCCGATTCTTGAAATTGGATGCGGGGAAGGACGAGATGCAAAAGCTTTACTGGAAAAAGGATATTGTTTGAAAGCTACTGATATTTCTGCTGAGGCAATTTCCTACTGTAAAGCTACATTTCCCGAGTATCTTTCAAACTTTGGAATTTTAGATTGCCTGAAAGATGCGCATCCTTTCTCATATGATTTTATCTACGCTGTCGCAGTCATCCATATGCTTGTGACAGACAGCGACCGAAATGCTTTTTATCAGTTTATTTATCAGCATCTGACAGAGCATGGTCTCTCCTTGATCTGCTCAATGGGAGATGGAAAAATTGAGCGGGAAACAGATATCCGTAATGCTTTTCAGACGGAAGAACGCGAACACAAATCCGGAAATATCCCTGTCGCTTCCACATCATGTAAAATGGTTTCCTTCCCTGCATTTGAAGAAGAACTTAAAAAAAATCACTTTACGATTATCGAAAAAGGGCTCACAGAATCTTTTCCAGATTTTCCAATTCTGATGTATGCACTTGTGAAAAAGACTGAATAAACATAATTCGTTTAATAATCAAGGGCTATCGCACTAATTACATAGCGCGATAGCCCCGTATCCATTTTATCTGTACGAAACTATTGGATTTATTTACATAGTCGAATCGAACTGCCATACTTCTTAATAATCAAACTGACGGTAATATCTACGGATGGAAAGTGGATGTCTTAAGAACAATTCCATGTAAGCATCAACACGATTATTGACCCCATGCATTACTAAATGAGAAATTGTTCCTCTGTACTCTGGACTAATTCCTTTCAGTTCATGCTCTTTTGTATCTATAATTGTATAATTTGCATTTACACGTGGCAGAAATCTTGCAACACGCTCAGCTAATGGACGCTGCTCATCTTCTCCCATGAATAGAGTAACTGGTGTATCATCAACGATAATTTCCTGCATTCCATGGAAAAATTCCTGACAACTAATAGATTTTGTACGAATCCACATCTGCTCTTCCCAATAACACATTGCATATGAATAAGTTGCCCCATACTGATTTCCTGAACCAATGAAGTAATGCGGAAGATCCTTATTTTCTTTCCAAAATGCCACCTTATTTTTTGCATATTCATATGCCCATTCATCAGAATCCTTCTCGACCTGAACTAATACATCAGCAAGATACGTTTCCATTTCCTTGTTATAGCGGTCATAATCATCAAATTCTCCATTTTTATACATCAGGTAATTTGCTACCATATAGAATTTCAACTGTTCATTCATTGGATACACAATCAAATAATCTTGCTTATCCGGCTGCGTAAGAGTTGTCCCCGGATTATCAATAAATGAAAATACTTTTGCACCAATTTCATGTACTCTGTCCACCAATTCAACCATTTCTTTTGTATTTCCAGAAACTGAAGATATAATTACAACAGATTTATTTGTAAACTTTTTATTTCCCGTTGTAAGAAACTCTGATGCGTTTTCAACAAATACCGGAAGTCTTGAACGTCCGCGCATATATACTTCTACCTGCATACTGGAAGCATAAGTACCTCCAATACCAATAAAATAAATTCCGTCAAATCCTTCTTCCCATATCTGGTCGATTATTTTTTCAATCTGCGGACGAAGTGCAAGTGCCCCATTCACACTATCAATCTGTGCCTGTTCATTAAAATTACGTAAGCAGGCCCCAGTTGTTTCTTTCCATGCTTTCGCTTCATATTTCATATTCAAAATCTCCTTTCGATTATTTTTTCATCAATACAATACCGTTGTCTGTAAATCTAAATTCAGAAAAAACTGAATTGCACGTTGAATCATTTTATCCCAATAAGGCCACTCATGATCCCCCGGTCCTTCCATATACACATGTCCATAGCCAAATTTTTCAGCAGCATTCTTAAACTTCTGATTATTTTCATACAGAAAATCTTCTGTTCCGCAAAACTGGATCAGTCTTGGACGTTTTTCATCCTTTGCAAGTTCCTCTATTAAAAACAAAGGATCTTCCCATTTTTCTGGCTTCCCCTGTTCCCCATGGAAACTTCGTATCTCTTGCGGAGACATATCCTCCCATCTCCCTTCAAGCACCATCTCTGCAAATCCGGCATAATCAAGTACCCCTGACAAGCTTGCTACAGCTTCATACTGACTAGGTCTATTCAAAGCAATCTTTACCGCTCCGTATCCACCCATACTCTCTCCTGCTATAAATGTGTTTTCACGTCTCTGATCCAAATGAAACCATTTTCTACAAATAGCCGGAAGCTCATCCGCAACGTAATGAAAATAATCAATCCCTACTGTTCCTGAAGTATAGAAACTTCTCTGAACCTCAGGCATAATTACTATCAAATTATATTTCTTTGCATAATACTCAATCTTAGAAAATCTGATCCATTCATCACAGTTTCCAGCCAAACCATGAAGCAAATAAAGAACTTTCGGTGTACCCTCATAAAGCGGAGTCACATCATTAGAAATATCCGGAAATATCACATTCATCCGAGTCGTCATCTTTAATTTTTCTGAATAAAAGTTTCCCGTAAATAACCCCATTCTTTTTACCTTCTATCTGAAAATTGTACATTAAAGTTACATTTATCACCACGCACATAATTACGGTTGAATTCGATTGCCCTGCCATTTGTATCACGTGTAAGGCTTTGAAATAGCATCACCGGCGTTCCTGCCTCTATTCCTAAGATTTTTGCATCACCTAAACCAGGGCGAACCAAATCCAATGTCTGCTCTGCCTTTGCCAGATGAATCCCATACATTTCATATACTTCATATAAGGAAAATACCGACAAATCAATCCCTTCCATTTTGGGAATCAAATAATGTGGAATATACAATTCCTCCAGAGAAATCGGATCTCCATCAGCATAACACATGCGCTTAATATAAAAAACCGGCTCTTCCGGTTCAATGCCGAACATATTTCCATACAGATTACCTGCCATCCTTAAATACTTGGACACAATTTTAAAAGACGGTTTCATATTCCTATCCAGCATCGTCTGCGTAAAACCTTCTAACTTCTCCATATTACGTTCAATCTTATGCCCTAAAACATACACTTCTTTATCCGAAATATATTTCAGCAATCCCTCTTTGACTAGAACATCAATGGCTGTTCTCACAATTTGCTTCTGCACACCGAACATTTCTGCGAGTTCAGTATCCGAAGGTATTTTTGTTCCCGGATACAATTCCCCCTCTTCTATTTCTATTCGCAGAATCTCGCCCACCTGTTGGGCAATCATCTTTTTACAGGCAGTTTTCATACGACTCCTTACCTTTTCATTACCATGCTCCAAAGTACTTTAATGTTTCTGTTGCATTTGCTGCACCCTTTTCCATTGCAGCTTCTATAGAAAGCCCTTCTACAATCCCTGTTAAAAAACCAGCGATATAGCTATCCCCAGCTCCCATACTGTCTACCAGTTGATTACAAGGAACAATTCCAAACCGATGATATGTCTCTCCATCATAACACAGGCTTCCTTCTTCCCCCATCATACAGATGACAAGCTTAGGGCCCTGCTTTTGAATTTCTTCCATTTGTTTTCTTACTTCTCTCGTATCCCCTGTATCTACAGAGTAAAAGAGATAATCTGTGTACGGTATCGCTTTTTCACTCTCCTCAGATGTTGGACTCGTTGCACAGTCAAACGCAGTGACAATTCCTTTTTCTTTCAGTTCTTTAAACTGTCCCTCTACTTTTCCCCATACATCACAGATCACAACATCAAAATTTCTAATATAATCAATATCTTCATCTGTAAGTTTGTAATTCTGTAACACACCTTCATCGTAATCCCCAAATACTCTTTCCCCATCTATCAGTTCAACCTGGGTAATCGCCGTTTTTCCTTTTTCCACACGCAGATGCGAAGTATCAACTCCCCTCTCTTTCATCGTTTCTATCATAATCCGCCCATAGGCATCATCCCCTACCGGTCCGATATATGCAGCCTCCCCTCCTAGACGGACTGTATAAACTGCCATATTTACCGGTCCGCCTCCTGGAAATGCTTTTCCTCCATCTATATTGTTATAATAGTCAATACAGTTACTTCCAACTGCCGCTAATCTCATACAGTATCGCTCCTTTCTGATCCGGTATCTGTTCTTGTCAGAACATTCGTATACTGTACCTGATCAGGTCGTGCCATGATTCTGAAGAACTCAATGCTTTCTCCGCCTATATCATTTACAACACCTGCCTGGTAATACAAATATTGTCCTTCTTCTACCTTTAACAATCTTGCTTCTTCCTCTGTGGCAAATGTGATTCCAATCTTTTCTCTTCCTTTCGTCAACAATATCCCTGAATCTCCCAGTACTTTATAAAGCGATTCCTCTGCAAAATTATGTGTTTCCACCCCTTCACACTTTCCATAGTTAATATAACTATTCTCGATCATCAGAGGAACATTGTTCCTAATCCGCAACCGATATAAATGAAATGCTTTATCCCCCTCTTTTATTCGGAGTTTTCTTGCAATATATTCATCACACAGCTCAATCCTTGAAATCAACACTTCTGTCCACAAAAAATATCCTGTTTTCCTCATCGCCTCCGAGGTAGACTGAACCACCCGAATGTCTCTCACTAATCTCGGAGGCGCAACATAAGTTCCGGATCCTTTTATACTATATAATTTTCTTTCTTCAACTAATTGTTGAATAGCTGCATGAAGAGTGGAACGATTCATCTGCCACAGTGTACACATTTCCCGCTCACTCGGAAGTTTCTCGTGTGGTTTTAATTGATTTTCTTTTATATACCATTCAATCTGTTCCATCGCCATATCCAATGGACGAATCTTTTTCAGTTTCTCCATACAGCCTCACCTTTTTCTAATTGCTGGAATTCAACAATTATGCACTTTCTTTTTCTTTTTTATTTTTTCTATCCCAGTAATAGAATACCGGAAGTCCTGTAGCCACCGCAATAAATGCACAGATTAAGCTCTGCACCGGTGCATATGTAAGTTCACCCCAGATAAGTGTACTTGTCATAATAATCGCGATAAGAGGCATGATCGGTCCACCTGGACATTTATAAGACGGATCATATCCATGCTCTTTTCCTTTTTTGCGAAGTACAAAAATTGTACAGAATGTAAATACATTCTTCAACAATGCTACCATTGTAAAGTATCCAAGCAGTGCTGACAAGTTTGAAGCAAAAATTAATACAATCGCTACAGCACACTGCACAATAATCGAAAAATAAGGTGTCTCATATTTCGGATGAACTTTCGCAAAAGATTTAAAGAATAAGTTATCTTTCGCCATAGCATACTCGATACGAGGCTGATACATAATGCAGGAAGATAAAGAACCAATTACTACGATAATTGCCATAACTGCAACAATCGTACCTGCATAATGTCCTATTCCCGGAAGTTTAGATGCCAGTAATGCAATTGGTGCCTCAGATGTAGCCATTTCATCAATAGAAAGAATTCCAGAAGCTACAAATGTCAGTCCTGCATAAAGAGTAAGCACTACAATTGCCGTAAGGATCAGACCACGTGGCATATTCTTTTTTGGATTTTTAATCTCTCCTGACATATAACACGCAGCTCCCATACCATCATATGACCATGTTGTGGCAGCTACACCCGCAATCAAAGCAGCAATTCCACTGGATGCATATCCTTCCAGCGGTGCAGAAGATAACAACATATCTCCCTGAAGATTAAATAAGCCAATACCTATAACCAAAGCAAACGGTAAAATTTTAAGAGCTGTGATAATTGTCTGGAATTTACCGCCGCCTTCTACAGAACGTAAATGCATTCCCATAAAAATCAACACAAATACTACCGCAACCATTTTCAGTGCAAGGCCATGTATTGGAATAAAAAATGCGAGATAGTTTACAATTGCCAATGCCATGATTGAAATTGACGGTGGATCTGTCGCCCAGAAACTAATCCAACCGCACAAAAATGCAAGCGGACGTGATCCGGCCTCACGGAAATAAACGTATTGCCCGCCATCCTCCGGATAAGCAGATGCCAATTCAGAATATACAAAGTTTGCCGGAATCTGCAGCAATCCACCTATAATGAATGCCAATACCAGAAACAAGCTGCTGCCGGCAGCATTTGCTACCTCAGATAAAGATGAAAAAATACCAGAGCCTACTGTAGTACCAACGCCGAGTGCAATAACAGCGCCAAGACCAAGTTTACGGCCAAGTTCGTTTTTGTTTTCAGACATGAAAACTCTCCTTTCCTTTTAGATATATTGGAAAAGACTTGTGCATAATCTTTCCCTTTTTGTTCATTACATATAGGCTTCGACGTCTTTTTATATCGTAAACAGCAGTCCGACTCCGCTGTTACAATTTTTTAAAAATTCATTACTTTTTTATTCACTCTTATATTTCTTACACAATTCCTGCCTGTGTCATTAACTCACGCATATTATCAATGGCACGTTTCGCATAAAAACGCGGTTCATTAATATAATTTGTAACCAATTCAAGCGTTGCAGTCTTATCATAACCGATTCTTTTCATTTCATATAGCATTTCTTTGATTGGAATAGTTCCTTCCCCTGGTATCATATGTGTATCTGAACCATTTTCTCCGTCAACAATATGCATGTGCTCCATTTTATCTCCGAGCTTATCGAAATAAGCCATAATGCTCTCATGCTGCACAAACGGCGGAACAATATCACACATACCAACGACATATGGATTATCCACCCTTCTAAACAACTCTACCAAATCATTTGCCCTTGTAAAGAAATTAGATTCATACGGTGTCAGAGCCTCAACTACAAGTTTTACTTCTAACTTTGCAGCATAGTCCCCTAATTCTTGAATATTCTTTTCCAATCTTCCCCACAATTCATCATATGTAGCAAGATATCCCCCATTTGCAGGACTTGTAAGCACAAATTCTGCCCCCATTTCTTTTGCCATATCAAGCGATAACTTCAAATATTCAATAGCATCTCTTCTCTGGGACTCTGAACCAATCATATAATTGTAAGGATATGCATTGTGTTCCGGTGTATACCCCACCACCGGCACTTCATATTTTTCAATTAACCGGCGCACCTCATTAATCTCTCCTGCCTTTAAATCCGGTGCATATGCATGCGGCCGTCCTCCCCAAAGCTCAATATAGTCATAGCCGTACTCTTTGGCATCCATAAAACAATGCTCCAGTGGATTCCGTTGATACCCTGATGTAAACATTCCAACTTTTAACATTATCTTATTCCTCCTCTCTTCGTTTTGTTTTCGTTAAAAACAGTATATAATAACTTCATACTTGTTTTCTATTCGCAAGAGACCTAAAATTCAAATATAAAAAATGTATAAATTCCTATAACCATATTATCCATGTTTGTAATTTCATACCACTTATATGTTTTTAACCAATAATACTTGTATATATATATTAATATTTATTCAATTTTTATATATCGGTATATTCCCGTTACATATTTATGCCAGTTCCATCAGATACACTTATTTTGCTGTTTATTTTTTAGTTATCCCTCCAGTTGTCAATACGTTCTATCTTTGATAAATTATAAGTATTCTACAGATAGAGTGCACTATCTGTTAGAACATTTCGATGTCTTTTATTCATTAAAGTCCAGACATCTGGTGATTCCGACATACATACCAGATGTCTGACTCATTCAGGGTCGTCCTTGTTATTTGAGGATGTCCTCGCTTTTCCTCTTAATACACTATCTCAAATTTATTTTCCTATAAAAATAAAATTAATAAAAAATAAGGAGGCTTAAAAACAATGTGTGAATGCGCAGATTGCATTTTATTATCAGACTGTATTTTTACAGCCACAGAAAAAATGCCCATTTCAGGATATATCGCCATCAGAAATGATCGAATACTTTCTGTTGGAAAAGGCCCTGTCCCATCTGAAATAGTAGATACTAATACAAAATATCTTGATTATGGCGATCAAACAATTACACCTGGATTCTCAGATGTACACTGCTTCTTTACCGGTTATTCTGTTGGATTTGTAGGAATTGATTTATCAGGTGCTTCTTCCCAGGAAGAAATCCTTACTATTGTCAAAGAATATGCACAAAAAATTCCTTCCGACAAACCTGCTTTTGGCCATGGATGGAATCCAGAAGTGATACACCCGGTAAATACAACTTTATTAGATGAATCTTTTCCTAATCGTCCGGTTCTTCTATTTGCAGATGGTTGTGAAACTTGTTGGATGAATCGGGCTGCTATGGAGCGCTACCAATTTACTCCTGATACTTGCTATCCTGAAAGTTATGTCCGCCTCTTACCTGACTTATTAGGAGACAGAGACTTTATTATTCCGGAATTTAAACGCTACATGAAAATGATGAATAGTAAGGGGATCACTTCTATAAAAGAAATGGGGTTCGACCAGTTCTATGGATTCACTGATATCCTTGCAGAATTAGAGGCAGAAAATGCCTTAACAGTTCGTGTGAACTTTATGAGCCAGCCTGTTGCCCAACCCTTAAACCTTGCATACGGTAAAGCAATGCGCGAAAAATTTCAAGGTGAGTTTGTCCGTTTTTCCGGATACAATCAAATGACCGATGGATCTATAAGTGAACTTTGTGGCGATTTAAAAGTTCCTTATTTGTGTGCCGACACAACCTGTGCACTGAACATTGACTGGGATCTTTTGGGAAGTGATGCCCGCAAAGCAGACGCAGAAGGATTTCGCTTTTCATTACATGCCCAGGGAGATGCTGCTATTTCAAAAGTATTAGACATTTATGAATCTTGTAAAAAAGATAAGAATGGAAAACTTGTAAACCGCCACAGCATCACTGACCTTGAATTCAGCGATCCAAATGATTTGGAACACATGGGTAAACTGGGTGTTATTGCTGAAATATATCCTCAGATTCAGGCGATTGCCAACAGAAAAGACAAACTCGCTATGATTGAAGAAAAAATTGGCATGGAGCGAGGACAATATTACTGGAATAGACGTAAAATGGTCGACAGCGGAGTGTTGCTGAGCTGCGGAACTGATTTTCCACTTCTCATTGATGATATCCCTGAATCTATCTATCATGCAGTTGGTGGTTATTTCCCTGAAGGTGACGAGACCTTTAACAAACAAAATATGTTGACTATCCCGGAATTACTAACTGCATGGAGTGCCGGCGGAGCTTATAATCTATATCAGGAAAAAGAACTTGGCACACTGGAGAGCGGTAAAAAAGCCGATATTATCGTTTTCGATGGAAATCTGTTTGAAACTTCTATTGAAACTATCCGTTCGCGTAAGGTAGACGTAACATTCGTCAACGGACAAATCGTATATAGCCGCAATTAAAAGAGTATTGTATCTATATCACTTGTTTTAACAACTTATATTCTCATTCTGAAAGGAGTACTTCAATTATGAGAGAGTCTTATTTTATGGGAATTGATACAGGAACAAATTCCAGTAAAGGAGTACTGATTGATTCTCACGGGCAAATCATCGCAGAACATGCAACAGAACATGCTATGACAAATCCAGCACCCGGATACTATGAACACGACGCTGATAAAGACTGGTGGGAGGATTTATGTATCATCAGTAATGCACTGATTAAAAAATCTAAAGTTTCTCCGTATGATATCAAAGCTATTGGAACAAGCGCACTCGGAGCCGATTGCCTGCCGGTCGATGAGCAATGTCGCCCTCTGCGCAAAGCTATTCTGTATGGTATCGATGCACGCGCAACAGACGAAATGGAACAACTCACAGAAATGTATGGCGAAGATCAGATTCGTCAGTGGTATGGACGCCCTCTATGTTCTAGTGATGTCATGCCTAAGATTCTTTGGATTAAAAACAAGGAACCGGAAATATATGCAAAAACATACAAGTTTCTGACCGGTTCCAGTTTTATAGCTGCCAAACTCACCGGAAATTATGTAGTCGATCGCTTTTTAGGACTTGCAAGTTTTAATCCTCTTTATTTTAATGACGGGACTCCTAATCCAGAAACCTGTCGGCCAGTCTGCCGTCCTGATCAGCTTGCAGAAGTAAAAGAAGCCAATGATATCGCCGGTTATGTAACGGAAACTGCTGCCATGGAAACAGGTCTTGCCGTTGGTACGCCTGTTATCGTAGGAACAGACGATTCTGGCGCTGAAGCAATCAGCACAGGAGTTGTCGCTCCCGGTAAGATGATGATTCAATTTGGTTCTTCTATCTACATGATTCTCGGAACAGAAGAATTGATTGACGATGAGCGTTTATGGCGTGAAGAATTTATTGTTCCCGGATTATGCGACATTTCTGCTGGTACCAATGCAGCCGGTTCTCTCACCAAATGGTACAGAGATACTATTTTCCCGGATGCACTTCAACTAGAAAAAGATGGCGGCCCTGATTCGTACAGCACAATGATGAAAGATCTTGATAAAATTCCTGCCGGAAGTAATGGACTGATTACACTTCCTTATTTCGCTGGTGAGAGAACTCCGATAAATGATCCCCAGGCAAGGGGAATCCTATTCGGATTAACCCTTGCTCATACACGCCAGCATATGTACCGGAGTGCTTTGGAATCTGTCGCTTACTCAGTAAACCAACAGTTAAAGATTATACTTGACCATGGCATTTCCATTGATCAGATTTTTGCTGTAGGCGGCGGTGTGAAAAATGAATTATGGATGCAGATTGTTGCAGATGTTACTGGTAAAACAATTAACACACCTGCCATTACTGTAGGTGCAAGTTTTGGCGATGCCTTAATGGCAGCATCTGGAATCAAATATCCCGGTTTTGAATCTTTCAATAAACTAACAAATTTCATAAAGCCTGGAAAAACTTATGAACCAAACAAAGAAACTCATGAAACATATAAAAAGTATCAGGAAATTTATAATTCTCTTTATCCTGCAACTGTAAACTTAATGCATCGATTATCAGACTAACTTTTATATCTTATCACAAGATAACCTTATCAATAAAAGTGCAGTAAAAGAAATATATTAAAACTCTTCTACTGCACTTTTATCTGATTTTCTATTCATGAAGATGAATTGTAAATGAACTTCTATCACTTCTAATAAAAGAACGACTATACGCAATAGGTCTTCCACTACTGTCCCAATAGTCACAACTCAGCATAATCAATGCAACTCCTTCCGGAATATCCAGAAGTTTTTTTATTTTACCTGTTCCCTCTATAATTTCCATTGTCTGCTGCATGCTGGAAAGCTCTATTCCATAAAATCCAAAAATATCTTTTATTGTAAAAACCGATGAATTCACTACTTCCAGTTCCGGCAAGACTTCTTTAGGAACATATATATCTTCAATAGCCAGCGGTTCATTATCCAAAGCTATTTGATGCCGTACACAGAATATTAAATCATCCGGCTCAATATTAAAATAATTTGCGTACTTATTCCCTGCCGGCCGGTATACTTTCGCCTGCTCTTTTACCGATACCCGTTTTGTTCCTGAAGACATCACATTAATAAAACCGCCATGCTCTTCCAAATTCTCTTCGTACTTATCACCAACTACAAATACGCCTTTCCCCTGAACACGCCTCAAAATTCCTTCGTTAACCAAAGTATCAACTGCATTCCGGACAGTCAGTCTGTTAATGCCATAAGTTTCTGCCAGTTTATTTTCAGAGGGAATTGCAGTTCCCGGAAGATATTCTCCTTCTTCTATTCGATTTCTAATGATTTCCCTAAGTTGAAGATAAATCGGTGTGCGATAACTCAATTTTTCATCTTTACACTCTACATTTTCTTCGATAAGATTCCATTTATTATCCATAAATCTGCCCTGCTTTTTTCTTTATTCACGTTCAATTCTACTAACAAGTTTGAATTTGTCTCCGCGAATCAATTGTTTATAATACATGATGATCAAACCTTCTTCATCCTTCACTACCCCGGATGTAAAAAATAACGGCGAATTCGATGCTATCTCCAACAGTTCTGCCTCTTGTTCACCTGCATACGTAACACTGATATGTTCTTCACCTGAAATTTGTTTTCTGTGATATACGTTTTTCAAAATACGTCCCATGCTGGTTTTATCATTATAATACTCTTCAAAATCTGGATACCGCTGGCAATCAAGATAAGTTGTCTCCAGAATACAAGGAACTCCATCTATTTTCCTAAGAAGAATATATTCATAAACTTGTTGTCCCAGCGGAATATGCAACTTCCTGGAAATCTGCTTGGTTGCTTCCATTTTTCTGGTGGAAATAATTTTCTTCGCCAGAATAGCCCCCTGCTGTCTAAGTTCCCCTACCATCGAGTCTACTCCTACCATATTTCGATTCTTTTTCCCTACAGATACATAAACACCCGCTCCATTGATTCTGTATAATACACCCCGCCCTACAAGTGTATCTACTGCTTGTCTCAAGGTAGACCTGCTTACCCCCCACATCTCACACAAATCTCTTTCTGATGGAATTCTTGTATTGGGGCTCAGTCGGTTAACTACAATAAAATCTTCTAGTCTTTCTACTGCTTCAGTTCCTGGTGGTATCCGATATTCCATATTTTCTTTTGCCCTCCCTGTTATTCTTGCATCTTCTCGAAATCTTCCGCCCTGATCCAAACTAGAAACATGAATATTTCTTTTCCAGATCACTTTTAAATACAAAACAATTCTATCACTTTTTTCTGACTTTTCCAACCAAAATATCATTTAAACTACACTATCATCTTGCACCTGATATCTATACAATACAGATTTCTAAATGCAATATCTCTTGACTTTTATATATGATATGGTATTCTATCAATATAATTGTTTGTTTTTTTTAATATTCATCTATTAAAATAGGATTATGGAGGTGTACCTATGTCAATTATCACAATGGATCAAATCTCTGTCATGAGTGTGCAGTATGTTCACTATACGCTCGATTACTATTTGGATTCTATGCATCGCTGCGGCATTAAGAACATCGACTTATGGGGCGGCTCTCCGCATTACTGTCGACTAGACTATGCAACATCCGGGGCAGCAACACGCAAAATCCGTGAAATCCGCAAAAAAGTAGAATCCCTCGGAATGCAAATCGTTATTTATACACCAGAAACACTGGGATATCCATATAGTTTCAGTGCGCCTGAACAAGCAATCCGCGACCGCACATTGGATTATTTTGATATGGCAATGGATGATGCTTTGGAAATGGGAACAAACCGTGTATTCATAAACACCGGATGCGGACCTCTGGATATTCCCCGTGAAGAAAACTGGAAACGTACAGTTGAAAGTATCAGTAAAATCTGTGAAATGGCAGAAAGACGTGGAATCTTAATGATGCTGGAACAGCTTCAGCCTTATGAAAGTAACCTGCTTGTCAATCTTCCACAAATGAAAGCTATGCTTGAAGAAGTAAACAGCCCTGTATTGAAAACCTGCGTTGATTTAGTCGCTATGGCAGTTGCCGGCGAAAGTCTTGAAAAATACTACGATGTTCTGGGGGAAAACACCATTCAATTCATCCACTATGCTGATGGCAATCCTTCCGGACATTACATTCTCGGAGATGGTAATCTTCCATTGAAAGAATATATTAAAATTCTGGAAAAGCACAATTATACGGGAATCGTAGACTTAGAAATCAATGATTCTATCTATTGGGATGATCCACACACTTCTGTTCAACGTTCTGTAGACTACCTGCGTGAATTTCTCCCTGAAAATAACAGCATACTATTTTACATTTAATCGTATCTACGAAAACACCGCCCAGCCCGTTGATATCAAAGGGAAATGGGCGGTATACATTTTATTTTTCTTCCTGAATGATCACATTAATTGTACGGTGAGCTGGTCCGTCAAATTCACAGAAATATATTTCCTGGGCCCCACCTTTTACTATTTCGCCATCTGACACCGGAAAATGACAATGATTTCCGGTCAACAATGCCTTCAGGTGTCCTGTCGGATTTCCTGCCGTACTTCCATAATCCCGGAGCATTCTTGCATGACTATATGGATAATCTTCTGGAATCAATCTACCGAGAAAATTCTCAATATCACTTTCCAGGCATTCCAGTGCTTCATTCACCGTTACTCCCGTTGTCGTATGCTTTGTAAGCACGGTAACCATTCCATTCTGGATTCCACTTCTTTTTATAATATCCAGAACTTTAGGAGTAATTACTGTATATTCATTATATTCTTTCGTTAAGAGTGTAATCGCTTCAATATACATCTTTTTACTCCTTTCCGTCCGGAATTCCACCCAAAAATTCAATTGCATTTTTCCCGCAGATTAAATCCAGTGTACTCTCACGGAATCCTATTTCTTTAATCGCATGTGCCATCCGAATCTGCTCAAATCTCGGATTGTTACTTCCAAACATCACTTGATGTCTCAAACTCCGGTCAATCCATGTCATTGGAACATCTCTTGTTAGCATTTGTGTGTAAAACTCCTTGGCATTGTCAAAGTACAGCGCACCAGTATCTGTATATACATTCGGATATTTTAACATCAGCATGGCGGTTTCTCTACACCATGGCCATCCAAAATGTGCCAGACAAATTTTTAATTTCGGTCTGGATGCCGCCAGTTCCTCAAACATTTCCGGGCGGCAGTACTTCGTCAGTGTATCAGGCTCCCATGACATTCCACTGTGGAAAATAATTGGTTTTTCATATTTTTCACAGATATCATACAGCGGCATCATGTTTTCTTCCATTGGATAAAAATGACCTTTTCCCGGATGCAACTTTAGTCCACTTAATTTTAACTCTGCAAAGGCCTTCTCCAGCACTTCAGCTGCGTCATCTGCAAATGGATCAACTGCTGCAAATCCGATAAATTTATCCGGAGCCATATCAACCAGTCGGCGAATTTCTTCATTACTTACCAGTACTTTCCCCTCCTGTTGTGTACGATAATCTTCCGGAAGTAGGCATAAATAATCCAAACCCGCACATTTCATCTGGTTAAAAATATGTTCCAGTGGTGCCGTTCCATTTTTGTGAATATCTAGTGTGTTATGTCTTAATTCTTCTAGTTCTGAATCATTATTGATAGGTTCATAAAAAGCAGGATGAACATGTATATCTATAAACATTTTTTGCTTCCTCTCCATATTTTTTAATAAATGCTTTCCAAATATTTTTCTCTATTCTACCCACGGTTCAAAGACCTGAACTACTGAAGCAGCAACTTCTGCCCCCTTTTTCAGACATTCATCTATTGTTTTTCCATTTAATATTCCATAAAGAAATCCAGCAATAAAACTATCTCCAGCTCCAACCGTATTGGTCACTTCCACTTTCACAATATCACCTGCATAGAACTTTTTTCCATCCCATGCTAAACTGCCTTCTTCACCAAATGTCGCTACTGCGATCTTCATTCCTCTACTTACTTTATCCTTTAGGAATTCTTCAATCCACGTATCTCTCCCTTCATGATAAGAATAGAACCCATATGTAACGTACGGCAGGGTCTCCTCTACTAAAGGATGATCCAGTCTGTCTGCATAGTCAAATGCAATCGGAGTTCCTTTTGCTGCAATCACTGGCAGTGTATTCTCTGCCTTCCCCCAAAGTGCAGTATGAACCAGGTCATGCCCAGCTGCAAACGCAATATCATCCTCATCAAAAACGATATTTTCCAATACTCCTTCCACGTACTCTCCATGTACGCGATCTTTGCCATCCATGTCCATATAAGTCACTGCTGTCGCACCGTCGCCAACCTTTAGATGACTAACATCCACGCCTTCCTTTTTCAATGTTTCTAACATCCATTTCCCATTTTCATCATTTCCTGTTGTACTGATAATAGAAACAGGGATTCCAAGTTTTTGAAGATTCACACCTGTGTCTACAACATTTCCTGTTGGATATTTTTTCCCAATGCGTTCGTAAACATCAATACAATTATCTCCTATTTCTGCAACTCTCATTTTCATCCTTCTCCTTTACCCGTTTTGTTTTAACTTTTATAATCTTTATAAGCAATGCCCGTTTTCCAATTAGACACATCATATTCATGGTGCAACATTTTTGTAATAATTTCTGCTACGGCATCGTGATTATTATCACTCTCTGTCACAAAATCCGCTTCTTCTTTGACAACATCCAAAGCATTCGCTACTGCAATTCCGACTGCTGCATGATGCAACATATCCAAATCATTATAATAATTTCCAACAGTTATGATATCGTCATCACAAATCCCAAGCATATCTGCCAGGAACTGTATCCCTTTCCACTTTGATACACCATCCACCATAATATCAATGCAGTCCGGTTCTGAATTCACATAATATACTTCAGGAACTGAAGAATCAATATACGCAGCCACATCGTTCATATTTTGCGTTGCCATAAATCCTTCCAATCCCTGCTCCCAATCTGTTTCTTCAAGTGAAGTAATCGTTTCGGGAGTCACACCGACATTTTGTGCATACTCCAGAGTATCATTTGTCATCTTTGTTACTTGCCAAGTCAGACCACTGCAAATCTGAAGTTGTATGTCATGTTTTAGACAATATGTAATTAATCTTTTGCATACCTGTGGAGGAATCAAATCATTATAAAGAACTTTCCGATCTGCACATCTCAAGATTTTTCCTCCTGTATTAAGAATCTGATAATCTACAATCCACTGATCCTGACCCAATGTAAGCATATCGATATCTCTTCGCCCAGTGACAAATACAACAATATGTCCTTCCTGCTGTGCCAGTCTGATAGTTTCTTTGCTCTTTTTCCCTAAGCTGTAATTATCACATACAGCAGTTCCATCTATATCCATTGCCAGCAGTTTTCGTCCCATTTTCTTTTTTCCCTTTATATCATAAAGATTCTCGATACTTATAGACAACCTGCATAAATTCCTTTACACGGTTTACATCCACACGATTTTCAAATACACCATCATACTTAAATGTTGTTCCTACAACAGCAGCATCTGCTGTAGCTAATTTCTTTTCAATTGTATTTACACGACATCCGGTATTACACAACACAACAATCTCTGGATTAGCTTGCTTTACACTTGCGATTAATGTATCATCTACATCTTGTCCAGCCGCATTTGCCGAAATACATAATCCATCAGGTGCCGCCTTTGCAATTGTGCTCTTAGCAATTTCCGCTAACGGACGGGTATCCAGATTCCGATCTGATTCTGGATTGATAAAATACAACATTTTTAAATCATCTAACGGAAGCGCTGCTTTTCTTCTTAACAAGCTGCTGAAATCATTATTATAAAGACCACCATCGCCTACATATACACCACAAAATGTACCACGCACAAATTGTGCTTTCACAGCTGCTGCCAGTTCCAGACACGCCCGGCCGTCACTGATTGCATCTACTCCATATGGAACTTTAATCTCAGAACGCAGATTTCCAATTACATATGCCATTGCTGCTGGTGTTACCATATCCATATTTCGCTGATAAGGCAGACTGAACTCATTACTAAAAATAATGCCATCTACACCACCGTCCTGTAGTGCATGCAAGTCTGCGCGTGCATGTTCTACCACTACATCCATATCATCTCCTAATTTGTATAGCGGATCTCCAGGCAACGCATCAATATGGAGCATTGCAATAATCGGTTTCTTCACTCCGAACATTTTTTCAGTCCATAACATTTCCTTCTCCTCCTAAATAACTTTTATTTTTTTAATACATTTATTATACATAAATTATATCACTCATATGTATATTGTCAATATTCTATTTTTAGCAATCGAGCAAACAACTTACTTTTCAATATCAAATGCGTTTAGAAACGCAAAAATTAGTAATTTTATACAATTCCATTGTATTTTTACATTTTTATTGCACATAAATCAAGTTCATGATATCATTCACTTATCTATCTTATATACATTTTTAATATTTTCAATACATTTTTATGCTTATTTTATTTGATCCAGATGTTTTATAAGATTTGTATTGAATTGAAAGGAGGTATCTATTATGCGAACACGATACGACTACTTTACAGAAGATTCTGTCCATATTCCAATAACAGAATTCTCCGCGTTAAATACTGAAATATTTCTCCTTACATAATCATAGTAAATATTTTCAATTTCTAATATTTACATTATTCAAAAAACAAAAAAGATAAGGAGATTTTTACTATGGATGCTGTATATGTCGGGTGGTTATCAATTCTTCCACCAATAATTGCCATTATTCTGGCATTGATTACAAAGGAGGTTCTCTTCTCACTTATAGCAGGTATTTTATCAGGAGCAGTTATTTATTCTATTGCTTCCGGTATAAATCCGATTGTTGGTTCTGTTTCCACTGTATTTGACGTTATGATTCAAAAGACTGATATGAATATCATAATTTTCTGTTTTTTATTAGGCGGATTAGTGTATCTGATTAATGCTTCTGGTGGAGCTCAAGCTTATGGAAAATGGGCATCGAAAGTTATTCGTACAAAACGTTCATCCCTTTTGCTCACTAGTCTGCTCGGTTGTCTAATTTTTTTAGACGACTATTTTAACTGTTTGACAGTAGGGACGGTTATGAAACCTGTAACTGACAGACATAGTGTCAGCCGGGCAAAGTTTGCATATATTATTGATGCGACCGCCGCGCCAGTCTGTATTATCGCACCAATTTCAAGCTGGGCTGCTGCCGTAGGCAGTTACCTAAAAAATACAGGTGCTTTCGACTCCGAATTTAAAGCCTTTGTCACAGCTATTCCATATAATTTTTATGCTATTCTCAGCCTTCTAATGGTTTTTCTTATTTCTATCTTTGCCTTAGATTTTGGTCCTATGGCAAAGCAGGAAGCATTAGCAAAGCAGGGAATCCTCGGCGGGCTTGAAGAACAAAATGAGACAACGTCCCAGGCAAAGACAGGACGCGTCGCTGATATGATTGTTCCAATTCTTGTACTAATTATAACTGCTATCCTCGGTATGCTTTACAATGGTGGATACTGGAGTGGAGATCCCGCTCTTCACAACATCACCGCCGCACTTGGAAACTGTGTTGCAGCTCAAGCCCTTGTTTGGGGAAGTTTTGCAGGAGTTGTTACTGCACTTTTAATGTATGTTCCAAGAAAAATCATGACTTTTAAAGAATTCATGGATAACTTCACAAAAGGCATGCAACAAATGATTACTTCTGGCTGTATTCTGATGCTTGCATGGACAATCGGTGGCATCTGCCGTGACCTGCTGAGTACGCCTGACTTTATGAAAACTTTTGTGGAAACAACGGGTATTCCAGGCGCCTTGCTTCCTGCGCTTGTATTCATACTTGCTGCATTCTTAAGTTTTGCTACGGGAACTTCATGGGGAACATTTGGTATCCTAATTCCAATCATCATCCCAGTTGCCCAGGCAATTTGTCCAAAACTACTGCTTTCCTCCCTTGCAGCAACTTTGGCAGGAAGTGTGTTTGGGGATCACTGTTCACCAATATCAGATACCACAATCCTTTCGAGTGCCGGAGCTGGTGTAGATCACCTTACTCATGTTTCAACCCAAATGATTTACTCACTCACAGTTGCTGGATGCAGCCTAATTGGATATTTGATAATTGGTATTACAAACGGAAACTTAATACTTGCACTTGGAACATCTATTCTTATCATGATTTTATTCACTATTATTATGCATCGGCGTTCCAATGTACTTCTGGCAAAAAATTAATTCTATTCAAAGAATAAAACAAACTATTTTAGACTATAAAAAGGAGCGTTGCTACATAGGTCATATCATTCTCGCCTATTTTACAACGCTCCTTTTTTATTTTGTAACGGTGTTTATTTCTTCAGTTTCTTTTTTGTTTCAGTATCCAATACATTTAAAAATTTTGCAAGATCTTTTCCTACAATCCAGTTCTTCTGATTATTTGTAACAATCAGGATCATCTCTTTTCCACTTCTTTTCTTAAACGCAAAAAAAGACACCTGCTCCTGCAGATATCTTCTCTCTATCTCTTCTCTTTTTCATATACCTTCAAAATCACATACAGTC
>CAUWEA010000045.1:0-21833 GCA_963557735.1 uncultured Faecalimonas sp.
ATGTAGGTATCTGTGGAGAACACGGTGGAGATCCAAGTTCTGTAGAATTCTGCCACAAGATTGGTTTAGATTATGTATCTTGCTCACCATTCCGTGTGCCGATCGCAAGATTAGCTGCTGCACAGGCTGCAATCAATAACAAGTAATACACTGTAGATAACAGGTGTAGAAACTTCATTAGTTTCAATAACAGAACCCCTTACGCAATGAAAGCGTAAGGGGTTTTTGTCTTTTGGGTGGAAGCACAGAAAAGGGGGTGTAACAAGAAGCAAAAGGAAATGAGGTGGCTATATCATAAAAAGATTTTTCTTTGAAATAGGTTGCAAAAGCTGATGTTTCGCACTAAAATATAGTTAGAGAAGTATGTGTAAATGAAAGAAAGCCATACTAACAAAGGAGGTGTTTAGATGGCAACTTCAAGTATTACAAAAAATTTTGTTATTTCAGGTCAAAGGCAAGTTGAGATGTTTGCCAATGCGATAGAAGCGTCAGCTAACGATCAGACTCCTCCGATCAATGTGAATGCGACTTTTTTGTCGAATCCGAAAGATATAGCAAAATTTATGGGAAAAAGGAAGAAAGCGAATGCAGGAGGAAAGTAAGTATACCGTTTTCAACATTCGTGAGTATTTAAACAATCAAAATGAAGAACTCGGAGAGGACGATTTGATTCAGCTTCTCTCCGAGTTTTCATGTGAGAAAAATCCGGATGTTGAAAAGTTTGTGAAGGAACAATCAATAGAATTTGCAAAAAAACAGCAGTCGGTTACCTATCTGGTATTTTCAACTGAAGATGCAGAGCTTGTTGGATATTTTGCAATTACCATAAAGCCGATTGCTGTAAATGCAGAACCATTCAGTAATACAGTAAAGAAAAAAATTGCCAGAGTAAGCGAGTTGAATGAATTGAATCATACATATAATCTAGCAGCATATCTGATTGCGCAGCTTGGGAAAAACTTTTCCAATGGTGCAAATAATCGCATTACAGGGGAAGAACTGCTGGGGCTTGCCATTAAACAGATACAACAGCTTCAGTATTTAGCTGGTGGTATGGTGGTGTTTTTAGAAACCGTTAATGAAGAAAAGCTGCTGTCTTTTTATAAGAATAAGGGATTTCAGGAGTTTGACAGTCGATTATCAGAAGCGGCGGGCAGGGAACCGCATGAGCTGATCCAGCTATTAAAAATTTTAAAATAACAAGTGATCGATATGTATTTGAATCAGAGTTCTCTTATGGGTGGAATTCTATTTTCGGTTTCTTTGCCAAAAGCGCTGGTATCGATTCAAGCGGACGCTATGACAACAGAAGAGATTCATCAAAAATCGGAAAAAAGTTATAATGATATCGCTGCTGAAAGAGTGCAAAATGCAGCGGAAGTGTTCACAAAATTTAGGGAAAATCACTGATATGAAATATCAGCCATGATATCATAGGCTCCCTTCTAAGGGACAAGTTTTTATTATTACGCTAGAGGGGAGCATATCATTTCATGACAGCCCCCCTTTTTTGAAATGCAGCTCGTTTCCAGGTATTAGGGAAAATAGCTTTCTTTTTTACGTTGTGTTTATCCGCTATTTCCGGTAAAACAATCTCCGTTCTTCTCTGTCAGAGTGGGTGTCTTCATGATAGCTTTCCAGGGGAGAGGAGATTTTTTTGGAAATACTTTGCGTTTCTTCAGATGGTTCTGAGCAGTCGCAAGGCTGCTGGCTGACATTACCGCACTGAACGAGAGCGTCTCCGGTTTCGATGACTGCACCAAAGGAGATCGGGATTTCTATGCACAGATTTTGTGTCACGGTAAACGTGCAGGACGTTCTGCCGCCGGAGCATCTTCCGTTCGGGGTCACAGTCGGCTGGCCGCAGCAGGTGGCTTTGGCAGTTCCCGGAGCTGCAAATGGTGTCACAGAGACTGGGACACAGACTGTTTCTTTTTGGTAGAAGGTAGAAGAGCAGGAGGAAGCGGCGCTGCAGGCAGGCCCGCAGATTGTAAGACCGGTCGCAGTCGTATTTCCGCCATAGAGGCAGAGATTTACCGGACCGATTGCAGATGGCTCAGTCATCGTGATACATATACGCATCTGTCCTTCTGTCTTATCCAGTGGAAAATCAAATTTTAATCCGGTGCATCCGGTAGGGTTATCAGGATGTTCGGCTGTCTTAATTTCTACATTTTCTCCCCATATGACAGTCTGTTCTTCGCCGTGAAGGATGACGGACAGATCGAAAATATCTTCTCGTGTGAGATTCTCACAGATCCCAAGCAGAAAATGACTCAGATTGGCATAGGCCGGAGTATCCTGCCCGACACCCTGGATGTCATAACAGAATGTTTGCCGTTGCCCTTCTTCCGGATATAAGATAGATTCTTCCAGATTCAGTGTGAAGAGGAATGGAAGGATCCGGTCTCCAGGAATCTGGGAAAAATCTGCCTGAGTTGTACAAATGTCACTTTTCATAGTTACACTTCCTTGAATTTTTTATATTTGATATATTATATCGAAAAATCAGAAAGAAGTTCCGTCTTCCCAGATCCCAAGCTTGTCTAAAATAGAAAGTGTGATTGCAGAGGCAGTGCTTCCGGAGGCATTTTGATCGGCCTGCAGATTGGTGGCAAAAATCCAGGTGTTCCCGGGGCTTTCCACATAACCGATGAACCAGCCGTTCACATTCTGGCCATTTACATTTCCGGTACCGGTTTTTCCGTAGAGGGTCCGGTCTCCTTGTGCTGTAAGACGCAGGGCATCCTTGACAGCAGCAATATTCTGCTCATCAAAAGAAAAGGTGTTCCGGTAAAAATCGGTCAGTAGGGATACCTGTTCCCAAGCTGAGATCTTTAAGCAAGATTCCATCCAGTAGGAGTCAGAGGCGTCGATCCTTTCGTTTCCATAGTGGATCTGCTCTAAGTAAGTGCGGGTTACATCCGCGGTAAGTTCTCGGTCGATCGCCTGAAAATACCAGTTGACAGAGGCGGACATCGCCGAGGAAAGGGTGTGGTCTTTGTTCCAGGATGTAAAAGGATATGTGTGGTGATCATCCCATGGAAGCTGTGAATTTTCCGGGGTAATGACCCCTTCTTCCAGTCCAAACAGTGCGGTGTACAGTTTGTATGTGGAGTTCGGAGAAACTCTTTTGTATGCCTGCTCTTCGTTGTAGATCTGATAATGATCCTGATTCAGGTCATACAATACAAATGTTCCGCTGGAAAGTCCTTCCACCTCTTTGAAGGAAGCGGAGAGGTCTATGGAGGAAAGTTTCGCAGAAGGAATCTGTGGATCTGCGACGGTCTCGACAGCTGCCTGCATGGACAGCGCCGGGGAAGCGATGATGGTCAGCAGGATGATCAGGATGGACAAAGCACAGCCGCCTGCACGTTTCCACACAGTGGAAGGCTGATAGAAAGCGATGTTTGTGATCCGGCGTTTCATTTGCCGCATCGAACCTCCCAGATTTGTGGCGAAGGAAAACGGGGCATGGGAGAGGTGTTCGGCAAAGTGGAGTAAAGTTGCCCCATATTTCTGGGAAGCATCTTCTCCCAGAAGTTCCAGCACAGCAGTGTCACAGGCAATCTCGCGGTCAATACGCATTTCCCGCAGTGCATACCAGACAGCTGGATGAAACCAGTAAAATGTGCAGGAGAGGTTCATCAGAAGGGTGCTCAGATGGTCTTTGTGACGGTAATGCTGTAACTCGTGCAGGAGCATGTAACGAAGTTCCTCCTCCGGGTAGCCGGAAACAAGCGAAAGTGGGAGGAAAATACGCGGGTGGAACAAGCCGGTGATCGCAGGGGAGGACAGATAAGCGGTCGTATAGACTGGAATGTTCCTTTTGATGTTCAATTCCTTCCGGCAGCTTTCATATAAGGAAAGAATTTCGGTATTTTCCAGAGGGAGCGCACTGCTGCTGATATGACGAAGCCGTCTGAAAGCGCGGATCAGTAAAACTGTCATGAAAAGGATTCCGGCGCACCACAGAAGAAAGAGGATCTGTCCGGCGGCGGGAGGCGTATGACCATGTACAGACAAGGTAAAGTCATTCATCCATTCGGAAGTTCCGGTAAGCGCAGAGGAGAGTGGGGAAACTGCAGGAGTGATACTTTCGGCGCTCTCACAAAGGGAAGCAGATCGAAAGAAGGAGGAAAGCTGTTCGGAAAGGGAAAATGGATTTCCCGAAAGGAATGGAAGAGGCAGCAAAAAGAAGAGCAGAAACCAGAGACGGTACTGCATCCGGCTGGAAAGAATCCTGCGAAAAATCCGTTTCAGAACAGCAAGGCTTCCGATAAAAATGCTGAGAAGGAGACTGGAGAGGAGAAAATGGATCATAAAATCAGAAAGGGTCTCAGTCATAGGACGATCCTCCTTTCCCTTTGGCGAGGATTGAGCGGAGTGTATCGATCTCTTTGTCAGACAACCGGTCATTCTCCATATAGGAAGACAGCATGGCAGTGATATCGCCGTTATAATATCGTTTTAAGAAAGAAGAACTTTCCTGCCCGACATATTCATTTTCTTCGATCAATGGTGAGTAGACGAAGATCCGCCCCTGCTTTTCGTAGGAGAGCGCTCCTTTCATCGTGAGCCGCTTGATCATCGTCTGGATCGTCTTTGGACTCCAGGAAGTTGTCTGTGTGAGTTTTTCTGTGATCTCATTTGTGTTGATCGGCGCATATTTCCAGATGATCTTCATAACTTCATATTCTGCTTCAGAAATCTGTGGTAATTTTTTCATAGTGATTCCTCCAAATCTTACAGATGTAATAAAAATATTATAAGGGGAGCAGGGAAAAAAGTCAAATAAAGAAAAAATAGAAATAATATCGTTTTTCACAGAAAAATGTGTTATAATTTGTCTAAAATATCCATATTTTGGAGGATAAAAATAGGTTGTCTGTATGTTTAGCGTGCTTTTTGGCTGTTTTGGAATGTCTGGGCATAGGCGGACATATAGCAGATGGGACAAAGAAGGTGAATCTATGAGGAAGAAGCAGCCGCTCTATAAAAGTTTTGGATATGCATTTGAAGGAATTTTTACCGGGATCAGAAAAGAGAGAAATATGAAGATCCACTGTCTGGGGGTAGTCTGTGTGACTGCGGCAGGGATTTTTTTCCACATTTCTGCAGTGGAGTGGTGCATCTGTCTGGTCTTATTTGGTCTGATCCTTGGACTGGAACTTGTAAACACAGCGGTGGAAGCGGTTGTGGATCTTGTGACAGAGGAAAGAAAGCCGCTTGCGAAACTGGCGAAGGATACCGCAGCAGGTGCAGTACTGATCGCGGCGGTCATGGCTGTTTTTGCAGGACTGATCATTTTTCTTCCGAAAGTGACAGTTCTCTTATCCAATATATCGTAATTCTCTGTATTCAAAATCTTTGTAATTTCAGGAGGAGATAAGATAGTTCTGTTGGATTTTTGTGAACCATGAAAGCTGGAAGAAGGAAAACGTGCAGGTTGGATTGGATAAATATCCGAAAAAATAATATGAGAGGAGAAGAATTCTATGGAGAAACTGGGAGAAAATGTAAAGAAATTATTGCTGGCAGGGATTGGAGCCGCAGCGGTGACAGCGGAGAAATCAAAGGAACTGTTAGATGAGATGGTAAAAAAGGGAGAATTAACCGTAGAGCAGGGAAAGGTGTTAAACGAGGAGTTAAAACACAATATCAAAAAGACGGTGCAGGAAAATGTTCACAAAACGGAAAAACAGACTTCGGAAGAAGCAGTGGATGCATTGTTAGAGAAATTATCGCCGGAACAGATGGAAGAACTGAAAAGGAGACTGCAATGCATGGAGGAAGCGTGTGAGAAGGATGAGGACACCAGCTTATAATATTCCGGGACAGAAGAGAGAGCAGGATGAGGTTGTAGATGAGTAAAGAGGAATCCAGAGAATATAGGGCAAGATTAAAGGAAATGACAGGAATCCTGCATCGGCATGAGATTTCAAAGGGAATTTCCCCGGAGAAGCTTCGGCGGATCCTGGAAGATCTTGGACCGACTTTTATCAAATTGGGACAGATCATGTCCATGCATTCCGATATTTTGCCAAAGAGATATTGCGATGAGCTGATGCGGCTCCGGTCGGAGGTGGCTCCGATGGGATTTGCAGAGGTGGAGGAAGTGCTGAAGTCTTCGTATGGATGTCCGTGGGATGAGATTTTTGAATCCATAGAAGAAAAACCGCTTGGATCTGCATCGATCGCGCAGGTACACCGTGCAGTTTTAAAGAGCGGGGAGCAGGTCGTGATCAAGGTTCAGCGAAAAGGGATTTATGAGAAGATGGCGCGGGATATCGGACTGCTGCACCGCGCGGTGAAGCTGGTTCCGCCGGTAAGTCTCAAAGAGATGGTAGATCTTGACATGGTACTTGATGAGCTGTGGGCAGTGACGAGAGAGGAGATGAATTTTCTGACGGAGGCTTCCAATATGGAAGAATTTGCACGGAGAAATAAAGGGATTCTGTTTGTACGGGTTCCGGCGCTTTATCAGGCATATACGAATCAGCATGTGCTTGTCATGGAACATATTGAGGGATGGAGTATCGATGACAAGAAAGCGCTTGAGGAGAATGGGTACGACCTGGAGGAGATCGGTGCAAAACTGATCGACAACTATATTAAGCAGGTGATGGATGACGGATTTTTCCATGCGGATCCCCACTCGGGAAATGTGAAAGTATGTGACGGCAAGATCGTCTGGATCGATATGGGGATGATGGGACGTCTGACAGAACGGGACAGAAAGCTGGTCGGAAAGGCAGTGCAGGGTGTCGCGCTCGGAGATGTGGGAATCATCCAGGAAGCAGTGCTGGCGCTTGGAGAATTCCGGGATAAGCCGGATCAGAGCAGGCTTTATGAAGATATCAGCGGACTTCTCGCAAAATATGGGACGACGGATATGGGAAGTATCGATGTGGCAGAAGTCATGGTAGATCTGATGGAAGTGATGAAAGAGAACCGGATCATCATGCCGCATGGACTTACGATGCTGGCGCGCGGACTGACGCATATGGAAGGAGTGCTGGCAGATATCGCCCCGGAGATCAATATGGTGGAGATCGCCTCAAGCCATATGGCGGGAAAGATCCTGACGGACCAGGACTGGAAAAAGGAACTGAAAAACAGCGGCAAGAGTCTGTATCGTTCGATCCATAAAGCGCTTGATCTGCCCTCACTTGTCGCAGATCTGATCCAGGGGAATTTAAAAGGGCAGACAAAGGTTAATCTGGATCTTCACGTATCTGGGGAACTGGAGCGGCTTCTCAGAAGGCTGGTAAGAAATATCGTGATGGGACTGTGGGTGATGGCGCTTCTGATCAGTTCCAGCATCATATGTACAACCGACATGAAACCGAAGATATGCGGGATACCGGCGCTTGGCGCATTTGGTTATGTGAGTGCGTTTATCATTGTGATGTATGTATTCTTGAAACATATTTTTTCAAAAAAATAAGGGATGTCAGTATCGCGGAGAGTGGTTTGCACATTATTGATAAAAAAATAACGTGCAAACCATTTATTTTTGTCAAAACAGGTGTCTTGTCACTTGTAAAGGAGAGTGCTATAATGGTAGGCACTGAGGTGGAGAAGAGGATAGGAGAAAGACAGAATGAAAATCATAGAAGAAATCAAAAAATGGAAAAAAGAGAAAAATGCAGTCATTCTTGCCCACTATTATGTGAATCCGGAAGTGCAGGAGATTGCAGATTATATCGGAGATTCTTTTTATTTAAGTAAGGTGGCAGTCGGACTAAAAGAGCAGACGATTGTGTTCTGCGGCGTTTCTTTCATGGGAGAGAGCGCAAAGATCTTAAATCCGGAGAAGACTGTGCTGATGCCGGATCTGACAGCAGACTGCGCGATGGCACATATGGCAGATGCGGAAACGATCTGCAGGATGCGGGAGAAATATGAGGATCTTGCAGTTGTCTGTTACATCAATTCCACAGCGGAATTAAAGAGGCATTCGGATGTCTGTGTCACTTCGGCAAATGCAGTGCAGATCGTAAAGGCACTGCCAAACAGGCATATCTTTTTCATTCCGGATAAGAATCTGGCAAGATATGTGGCAGAGCAGGTCCCGGAGAAAGAATTTGTATTTAACAACGGATATTGTCCGGTGCATGAACATATGCAGTTAGAGGAGATTAAAAAGGTAAGAGAGCAGCATCCGCAGGCAGAGATCCTCACCCATCCGGAATGCCCGGAGGCAGTATGCGAGATTTCAGACTACATTGGAAGTACATCTGGGATTATTGCCTATGCGGCAAAGAGTCCATGCAAGGAGTTTATTGTCTGTACAGAAAATGGGGTGCGCTATGAACTTGAGAAACAGAACCCGGATAAGAAGTTTTATTTCACAGAGACAGAACCGGTCTGCCCGGACATGAAGCTGATCACACTGGAGAAGATCTTACATGTATTACAGACCGGGGAGAATGAAGTACATATCACAGAAGATCTGCGTCAGGAGTCCGGAAAGACGCTGGAGCGGATGTTAGAACTTGCAAAATAAAAAGGAAGACAGAGTAACTGGAGGAAAAGGACATGGAGAT
The DNA here is from genome assembly GCA_963557735.1 of uncultured Faecalimonas sp. Taxonomy (GTDB): domain Bacteria; phylum Bacillota; class Clostridia; order Lachnospirales; family Lachnospiraceae; genus Faecalimonas. Next base: position 8,553 of record CAUWEA010000045.1, read on the forward strand.
AAGTGCAGACATAGTTGTAGTAGGAACTGGAGTAGGAGGCTTATTCAGCACACTTTGGCTGCCAGAGGAAAAACACGTTGTATTGATCACAAAATCGGATCTGGAGAGCAGTGATTCTTTCCTTGCACAAGGAGGGATCTGTGTGCTGCGGAATGAGGAAGATTATGACAGTTTTTTCGAGGACACGATGAGAGCGGGACATTATGAGAACCGGAAGGAATCGGTAGATCTGATGATAAAAAATTCCAGAGAGATCATTGATGACCTGATTCGGTTTGGAGTGGATTTTGAGCAGGAAGACGGATGCCTCAAGTATACACGGGAAGGGGCGCACTCCTGCCCGCGCATTCTGTTTCATAAGGATATCACCGGAAAAGAGATCACAAGCAAACTTTTAGAACGCGTGAAAGAGCGAAAAAATGTGACGATCCTGGAATATACGACCATGACAGATATCATCGAAGAAGATGGAAGATGTGCGGGGATTCTCGCTGAAAATGAGCAGGGAACGCTTTGCATCCATGCGGCGGATACGATTCTTGCAAGCGGAGGGATCGGAGGTACGTATCAGCATTCGACCAACTTTCCACATCTGACCGGAGATGCGATCCGCATTGCGAAGGAACACGGCGTCCGTCTGGAACATCTGGACTATGTGCAGATCCATCCGACTACACTGTACTCGAAAAAGCCGGGAAGACGTTTTTTGATCTCGGAATCTGTGAGAGGAGAAGGGGCGGTGCTGTACAACAAGCAGCATGAGCGATTTGTCAATGAACTGCTCCCGAGAGATGTTGTGACAAAAGCAATCCATGAAGAGATGGAAAAAGACGGAACGGATCACGTGTGGCTTTCTATGGAACATATTCCAGAAGAGACGATCCTCGGACATTTCCCGAACATTTATAAAAGATGTATGGAAGAAGGATACGATGTGACGAAAGAATGTATCCCGGTTGTGCCGGCACAGCACTACTTTATGGGTGGGATCTGGGTGGATCTCGACAGCCGCACTTCCATGGAACATCTGTATGCAGTGGGAGAGACAAGCTGCAACGGGGTACATGGAGCGAACAGACTTGCGAGCAATTCGCTGCTGGAAAGTCTTGTATTTGCGAAGCGGGCAGCGACAAAGATTTCCCGGGAAATGGTGCAGAGCTGCAAATAATTGCTGGTTGGATAAACAGAGCAGGAGATAGAATGATAACAGTAGACAGAGAAGAAAGAGGAGCTAACATGAATAAGATTACAATGACACTTCAGGTGGATCACCTGATTTTGGAGGCATTAAAGGAAGATATTTCAAGTGAAGATGTGACAACGAACGCGGTCATGAAAGAAGCTGTAAAAGGAGAAGTGGAGCTGATCTGCAAGCAGGACGGAGTGATTGCAGGGCTGGAGATCTTTGAGCGGGTATTTCAGCTTCTGGATGCAGAGACAGAAGTGACACTTTTCTGCAAAGACGGAGATCAGGTGACAAACGGTCAGCTGATGGGAAAGGTGACCGGGGACATCCGCGTGCTTCTTTCCGGAGAGCGCGTAGCGTTGAATTACCTTCAGAGAATGAGCGGAATCGCAACTTACACACGCTCCGTTGCAGATCTTTTGAAGGGGACAGATACAAAACTGCTCGATACAAGAAAGACGACGCCGAATATGCGGATTTTTGAGAAATATGCGGTTCGTGTCGGAGGCGGATATAATCACCGTTACAACTTATCAGACGGAGTGCTTTTGAAGGATAATCATATCGGGGCAGCAGGAAGTGTGGCTGCGGCGGTGAAAATGGCGAAGGAATATGCTCCGTTTGTGCGGAAAATCGAAGTAGAAGTGGAAAATCTTGAGATGGTAAAAGAAGCGGTGGAGGCCGGCGCAGATATCATTATGCTCGACAATATGTCAACAGAAGAGATGCAGGAGGCAATCCGCATCATTGACGGGCGTGCCAAGACAGAATGCTCCGGAAATGTGACAAAAGAGAATATCGGCCGTCTGACTTCTCTTGGAATTGATTATATTTCCAGCGGGGCGCTGACACATTCTGCACCGATTCTGGATATTTCCCTGAAAAACCTTCATGCGACAGAACATGCATAAGGAAGAAGAGATGGAGGGAACGGATTGCAAGGGACAGAGAGAAGAGAACGGATCATCCGCGAGATCCGGGAGAGTAATGCTCCGGTATCGGGGAAAAAACTGGCAGCCCTCTACAATGTAAGCCGGCAGGTGATCGTGCAGGATATTGCACTGATCCGGGCGGCAGGCTACGACGTGATCTCGACGAACAGAGGGTATATCCTGCAGACGCCGGCGTCAGTCAGCCGGGTGTTTAAAGTGCACCATACAGATGAACAGCTGGAGGAAGAACTTTGCTCCATCATTGATATGGGAGGCTGTGTGGAAAATGTGATGATCAATCACCGCGTATACGGACACATGGAGGCAGAACTGCATATCAACTCCAGAAGGAAGATCATAGAATTTATTGCGGATATTCAAAGTGGGAAATCCAGCCCGCTTAAGAATATCACTTCCAATTATCACTACCATAAAGTGAGCGCGGACAGTGAAGAGACGCTGGATATGATCGAAGAGGTGCTGCGTCAGAAGGAAATTTTGATTGAAACGGCTTAAAGAAGCATGCAAAAAAGAAAACCGTTGAAAAAGGAAATAGGCGAGAGTGTCTGTTTCCTTTTTTTGCGTCAGGAGATACAGAGAAAAATACAGCGGAAAAGCAAATGACGAAAACAGCCGGCTGTGTTATAATTTAACGAGAAATCTGTAACACAGCGAAAGGAAGAAAACAAATGAATGAAAAAACACAGAAAACAGAAACCATATTATGCGTACGGGCAAAGCTTTTGCTGATCAGTATCTGGATGTATGCGGCGGCATTTGTGATCGTGACCGGATATTCTGCATGGAATGGAGAGATGAAACTGACACAGAAGCTGATTGTTTTTGCGATGACAGCGGTGATCATCCTTCCTCTTCTGGTGGAAGCTGTCCGCCAGTATCAGAGCAAAAAGGTGGAAGTATGCGGAGACAAGATAAGAATCTGTAAATACTCTGGGAAACTTAGAGGAAAAGGCGGACTGGATGGAAAAACAAGTTTTCACAAGGATACGTTTGCGGCAGCAGAGATCTACAGAATCGGTTATGCCACAGAATTATACGGTCATAATCTCGAGTATCACCGGAGAAAAAGCATGTCGGACACCCATGATAGTGAAGTGGTATTTGAACTGAAGAATGGACAGAAGATCACAATGGATCTTGGTGGGTTTCAGAGAAAAGATCTGCAGGAATTTTTTCATGAGATTTCAGAAAAAAGTGGCTGGATCCCGGCGGGAGAATTAAAGCGGGAATTATCTTTATAGGTTGATGGAAGAAGCAGGTAAGGAAAAACAGAGTGAGCGGGGCAGAAAAATTTGTGAAAACCGGAAAGGGGAAGATCGGATGAGGATTTTGATCGCAGAGGATGAGAAGGATTTGAATCAGATTCTGGCGCAGCGGCTGGAGACGGAACATTATAGTGTAGATTCCTGCATGGATGGGGAAGAGGCGCTTGACTATCTTGCAGGGGCGGAATACGACGTTGTGATTCTTGATATTATGATGCCAAAGAAAGATGGGTTAGTGGTGCTTCGAGAGATCCGGCAGAAGAATAAGAGTGTCCCGGTCCTTCTTCTGACAGCGAAGGACAGCGTTGAGGACCGGGTGCGGGGACTGGATGCGGGGGCAAATGATTATCTCGTGAAGCCGTTCGCATTTGAGGAACTGCTTGCAAGGATCCGGGTACTTTTGCGGCGGCCGGAAAGTCCGGAGGATTCCTGCTACAGAGAAGGGGGACTGGAAGTGCATGTGGATACGCACCAGGTCTTTCGGGACGGAATAGAGATCAGTCTGTCCGGCAAGGAGTTTGCGCTGCTGCGGTATATGATCCAGAATAAAGGGATTGTACTGTCCAGAGAAAAATTAGAGCAGCATTTATGGAACTATGACTATGCGGGCGGATCCAATGTCATCGATGTCTATATCCGGTATCTGCGCAAAAAGATTGACGAACCGTTTGAAGAAAAGCTGATCCACACCGTCCGCGGCGCAGGATATTTGCTGAAGGAGAAAGTATGAAGCGATGGTCATTAAAAGCAAGACTGACTTTGTTTTACACGACGTTTATGCTTTTGCTCACCTGCGCGGCGCTTGGGATTTTATTTTCCATGAGCGGCAGGGAAGTGATGGCATCTGTCAAAAGTCAGCTGGAAAATTCTGTGCAGGAGAGTATCGAAGAAGTTGAGATCGAGGATGGCAGACTAGAAGTGGATGATGATTTCTATTCCGCAGAAAAGGGGATTTATCTGTCGTTATATGATGAAAGCGGATATTTTCTATATGGAAAGGTTCCGTACGGAATCGAAAATACTTACGCATTTGAAGATGGAAAAATGCGTGAGATTAAAGAGAATCAACAAAAATGGTATTTATACGATGCACTGTACCGCCTGGAGGATGGGCGAAATGTCTATGTGAGAGGTCTCACATCGATTACCGATGCAGAGGAAAGTTTTCAGATTACGATACGGTTTGCGGTGATCTTACTTCCGATCTTTACTCTGGCAGCGGCATTTTTAGGCTATCAGTTTACAAGAAAGGCGCTGATCCCGGTTAAAAAGATCACAGATACGGTGCGGCAGATCCGGTCAGATGCCGATCTTTCCAAGCGGGTGGGACTGACCGAGGAACAAAAAGAAAGCAAAGATGAGATTTATCATCTGGCACAGACATTTGACGGAATGCTAGAAGAACTGGAAACAGTATTTCAAAGAGAAAAACAGTTTACATCGGATGTCTCCCACGAACTGCGCACTCCGGTCAGTGTCGTGCTGGCACAGTGTGACGCATGCCTTTCCGATGAGACGCTGACGGACAGACAGCGGGAGCAGATCGAGCTGATCGAAAAAAAGGCGAGGGAGATGGCGGGGCTGATCTCCAGCCTGCTTTTACTATCCCGGGCAGATGAGGGAAGACAGAAGTTAAATAAAGAACGGTTGAATATCAGTGAGCTGACACAGATCATCGCGGAAGAACAGCAGATGCTGGCAGAGGAAAAACAAATCACAGTCAGCACAGAGATCACCCCGGATATTTATGCGGAGGTGGATGAGAGCTTCTATATCCGCATGCTTGTCAATCTCATCTCAAATGCAGTTTTCTATGGCAGAGAGGGAGGAATTGTCAGGATCTCTCTGCAAAAGCAGGGGGAGTATGTCATCGGGACAGTGGAAGATAATGGAATTGGGATTTCTGCACATGATATCAGTCATATCTGGGAACGATTTTACCGGGCAGATACTTCGCGCACAGACAGCAGCCATTCCGGACTTGGCCTTTCCATGGTAAAATGGATCGCGGAGGCGCATGGCGGCGGAGTGTCTGTTGAGAGCAGAGAAGGGAAAGGAAGCAGATTTTCATATTATTTTCCTTTTTAAGAATGCTTTAATGTTCCTTTAAAATAGAAGTATTTGAAAGGAATGGCTTAAAATCAATGAAAATACTGAAAAACGTTGATTTTAAGCCATTTTTGAGTACTTACTTAGTTGGAATAGATCAAATAAAAATAGAGATAATCAGGTTCCGTTAGTAACACATTAGTAACAAACTTCTATCTTTTCAATCTCAGTTCTTAGATCCTCTACGGTACGGTGTCCATATCTCGCATTGGTAATATCACTCCCGAAACTGTGTCCAAGCATGCGCTTACGATCATTTTCATTGACTTTGTATTTCTCGCACAACATCGAAAAAGTATGTCGGCAATCATGCGGTGTATGTTTATCGATTCCCAGTTCGTAAAGTTTTTTATACATATCATTTCTAAAAATCTGAAGAGTTCCGGAAAGTAACCTCCCATGTTTGGCAAGTCTATCCTCTACTAATTTTAAGATAGCAGAGTGGATTGGAACAATTCGGTCTTTCCCGGCTTTAGTTTTCACACCACCCTTAAAATACTTCTCCATCATATTTATTTCTAGCGTCTTGTATGCTTTAATGCGGAATCCGGAATAACACATAATCAAGATAAACTCTACAATCTCGTCATCTTTGTGATCCCATAGGATTTTAAGATCGTTATCGGTAAATGGCACACCCACCTCGTCGTCATCCTCTTTATTGATTTTAATATGCGCAGAGTAGTCTTTGTCACATAACTCGTAGATATCTGCATAAGCATACATTTGCCTAAACAGATGTACGATCAACTCCAAAGAGGAGTGTTTTAGAGGGCAGTTATCTACGACAGATTGCAGATCATCATGTCTCAGATCTCTAAAAGGGCGATCGTGGAGTGCTTTGGCATTTTTAAAGGCTGCCTGAATTGATCGTTTACTTGATTCGGATAGTTTTTTCCCTTTTTCGTTTTCGAATTTGTACTTCCAAAACTCATCGTACACTTCTGCAAAAGTCTTTTCCGGTTCTTTATTCTCCGCAACAATCCCTTGTGCTTTGTTATAGTCTGCGAGTAAGCGCTGCGTGATGATTTCAAGGCTTTTTTGATCGCTAGGCAAGTCTATATCCCTTTCGTCCCCTTTCGTGTATGTGCCGGCTTTATATGATGTTAAGATGATAAATCCTTTCATCCAGTCGTCCACATAACAGAGGGCTTTTGGAGTAATCGGGACTCCCTCATCCGTGTATTCCGTGACTGGCGGATGCACGGCATAAGGATTCCGACGGTTCTTTCCGAGGTACTTGATTGAGCCGTATCCGTTTGGTAATTTAGGATGCTTCTTTCTCTTTGGCATAAAATCATCTCCTTTATGGTATAAAAATAACAGCCACCGAAAGTATGTTCCGATTGCAAGGCTGTTGCGAAGATGATACAATATATTTGTTCAAAAAAATGTATGTACATCTTCGGGTGTATGACCAAAACCGTTCTTGTTGGCGCAGGAGCGGTTTTGTTTGTGTATATAGCAAAAGACACCCATACAAATACTTGCATGAGTGCCTTTTAACCGTAATCGATACGGTTCTCTCCGTACAAGTATATTACTATACAAACAAAAATATTACAACAATTAAAATATGTTTTTTTTAGTAGTATAAGAGCAACTAGGCATATGTTTGTGGCTTATATTAGTTAAAAAAAGTCAAGATAAATCTTGTTTGTCAAATTTATTATATTCTATATCGTCTTTTGGCAATGCGATTAGTAAATCTAAATCAGATATATTGCGAATTCCCATTTGTCCTCTTACGTATTCAAAAGCATGCGGATGAATTTTAGTCTGCAAATCTATAAGCATATTTTTGAGTTCGGAAATAAATTGTTTATATTCGGTTCGCGGGAGATAATATTTAAAGTACACAATTAAATCAAATATTTTTTGATCTAAGTTTCGCGAATAACCTGGGCTAAGAGAACGCAAATATTTTTCGAGAATTCTTCCAGATTGCCCATGAGATTCCTGCCTTCGGGAGAGACAATACACCCTCTCGTTATGTGCGCAAGAATTTCTAATTTTTCGCATCCAATGGAGGCTGCCGATTAAAAGTTTTACATTTGCACGTCCGTTTTCATCTTCCAGTCCATATAAAGAACATAGGGAATGAGAGACATCTATTTTACTATATCGAATAATATCTATAAATGTAGAAAAATTAATTACCTTAATCATTATCCAAGTTGGTATTTGTTTATGATTATTCATATAAAAATTTACATAATCAAGCTGGCTTTTACTTAATTCATTGTAGGCTTTAGAAATAACAGTCATTTTTTGCTGCAAAGATTTATTAGGAGAGTAAGCAGATATATCGTACCAGGGAATATGACCATTATCATTGCATTCATCAAATTTATAACCGGTTAAGGCTCTTGCTTCTTCCTCGACTTGAGTAATATATCTTAGCAAAAAAGAACGTAATTGATCATCGAATTTTTTAACGGCATGCAGTTGGGTGATTGAAGTATCGGATATATAAGAATGATTTCCGCAAGCATCTGTTCCACAGACAAAAGGTGCTTTATATCCATTTACAATATTAAAATAACCTGCCCGTATTAAAATTTTTTTATGTGAAGAGCCAGCACACGAAATATGTTTATCGTTTCTAAGCTTTCGCATTTGCTGATTATAAGTTAAGAAAAATTTATCATCATTCATAATTATTATCCTTTTTTAATGTATTTCAAATTGTTGAAAACAAATATCACTGAAAATCTTTTAATCTCAATTCTATCATCTTCTTATGATATCCAAATAACTTAGAAAATTGTTCGGTTGTAAAATCTAAATGCTCTTCGATATCAGAATCCTGAATAAGGAGATTTAGAGCAAACCGATCAGCTTCGATCTCGAACTTATTTGTGACAAAATTTGTCCGAGTATCCATAAATATTGCATTGCTATCCTTATGTAAAAATAAGTGCCCAAGCTCATGAGCGATCACAAAAAGAAAATCTTGTTCTGACAGACGCTCATCCACATAAATAATATGATTACGCTGGAAGTAATGATAAAAGCCACGAACTCCCTCTAATGGATAGCGAATCAAAATGATGTCCATTGCTTCTATGATCTTGAGTGGATTTCTAGTGCCATATTTAAGTGCTATTTCATTCACTCGTTCTTTGATGTCCATGAGAATCAATCCTTTTTATATTTTTTAGGAGTATATTTTTCTTTATTTTTCTGTTTTGCCATTTCCATTCCTATTTTCAAAGCTGACAAAATAGAGTCGATCGCCTCGGGAGAGGCGGGATCCCCATCAAACATAAGTCCCTCTTGTTTTAAAAGTGCTTCGGTATCACTCAAAATAGCTTCTATTTGCTTTGTATCTCTTTTGGTAAGGGATGATTTTTCTACAACCGTATCATTTCCGTAAATATAAGATAATGGAACATTGAAATATTCACATATTTTTTCAATTTTATCTTTCTTGGGTTCGCTCTTACCGTTTTTCCAGTCGGAAAGAGTTGCTGTTGAAATCCCCGTTTCTTTGTGAACTCTATATGGAGTCACGTTGTTTTCTTTTAAAAGTGCTTCAAATTTTTCATACATGTTATGCCTCCAAAAATAAAACGGAAAAACTTCATAAATCCATATTGACTATGAAAGAAAACCGTGATATATTAGAGATACGAAAGAAAACCGTGATAATTCAACGGAGTTCGTATCTCGGAAATATGTTTTAATCTAGCTGGTAACTTGACTATATCATATTTCCGATATAAATTCAATATTTTATCACGGAAAGGTGGTGTAAAAATGTACAAAAAATTTAATGAATTGCTGTTAAAAACAAACAAAACAATTTATAGAGTGGCAAAGGATACTGGAATAGCCACAGCTACTTTATATGACTGGAGAGATGGGAAAAGCAAACCTAAATCGGAAAAGCTTAAGATTTTAGCAGACTATTTTGGAGTAAGTATTGAGTACTTTTTGGAGTAGGAAGGATTGATAGGAAGGGAGAGAAGTGGAAACAATGGAAAGCTATAAAAATGCAGAGCGTTTAGCAGAAGAGATTTTAAAAATGTGTACAGAAAAAGGAATCACATTAAAAGAATTACAAATGCTAAAGACCGCCCTGCCGATTGCAATTGATCAAAAGGTAGAAGAATACCTATCGAGGGAAAGATTATCGTAAATCACTCTTACCCTCTTCCATAGAGTTGCGAATTTGATTTAGCAAACTTCTGTACTTCATACCATACTCAAAAGCATTCGATTCACTGATTTCGATATTTTGTTGTTGGTAATAAAGGACAGTAGCAGCAACAGCTAAATCATGCGTACGCTGCTCTAAACTAATTTCTTCATACATGATATCACTCCTTTCTACGTTACTCGACATTGGCAGATGCCTGTAATCAAAGTATAGGAGAATGAAATGAAAAAATCAACAAAGCGAGGTGAGAAAAATGTGGCTTTTAAAATTGCATATTTCAATTTGCATTTTGTGTTGGATTGCATTAAATGCAATGAGGATCATCTTTAGAGATAAGTATAAGAGATTCAAAGCAATCGGAATTAAACCAAGTCTGTGGAAAAGATTTCTTGTGTATATTTGCCCAATCTTGAATGTGATACTTGTGTTGGGAGCGCTATTTATGGCGTTCACACCTGATGAACTTGTGGATGAAATCAATGAAGTGAGAGGAGAAGAGTAATGCTGAAAAAAATTTACAATGCACTATTTTCCGTGAAACAAGAAATTAATGATATCCGAAATAACACGGAAAATCTTTTGGAGATGGTGGATGGAGATCGGAAAGCCATCAGAAATTATGGAGAAGTACTTTTGGATCAAGGAAAGATAGTTACTGATATATTTTATGCAGACGGAGAAGAGTGCTGCCGGGAATTGAGAATTTGTCTGTCGCCACAAGAGTGGAACGACCTTGAGAAACAATTTTTTTTATCAGGAGCTAAAAAGATATTTTGACAAAAAATAAGAGAAAAGAAAGGAGTTGCAAAGGAGCAACGAAGAAAGGAAGCAGGTAGCCTAAGCGAATACTTAATTCCATTGATAAATTTCCTTCTAAAATTTGCTACTCACACATATATTCGCACTTCGTTGTTCCTTTGCAGCTCCTTTAAAAGAGAACTGCATCGCCGGAGAGGAGAAAAATAAAAAAAAGCCCGGCAACATAAGCTGCCGGGACATGCGCAGGGTAAAAAAGAGATGCACAAAGTTTATCGCTACTTACGATAATTCACTGCCGTAATAATGGCACAAACCATTATTACGAAAGTAAATAACGAATCATAAGAAACGTACCTTCGCAAACTCCTTTCTTAATGATTATTCCCTGCGTCCTTGATAAAATGTTACTCCTTAATAAGCTCCTTTCCGGCAAATGCCATTAGAAAATTATCTAAAGGTAACAAAGCCATTGTAGCAAGAGATGAAAGAAAAGTCCATAGAGGTAAGAAAATGGTATATGAAAAAATAGAAAAATTAGCCGAAGAAAGAGGAATACAGATAAGAACTCTTGAAAAACAGCTGGGATTTGGAAACAAGACGATAAAGGGATGGAAAAAATCCTCTCCATCATTGGAAAACATAGCAAAAGTAGCGAAGTTTTTCGGGGTAACGGTAGATTATTTCGTGGAAAGGTAAAGAGATATGGGAAGAATCGCAATATTTGCATTAACAACATTACTCTTCGCATCGGTTGGAATTTGCGTCTGGTGGGTGTGGAGCAGAGTGCACATTGCTATTAAAAGACAAGAAAGTGTCTTTGAAATAGAAAAAGAAACACATAAAAAGATTAAAGAAAAAGTAAAGGAACAGGAAGAATGAAAGCAAAAATCGTAGGAGCCATCATCGCAGTAGCGGTTGCGGCAGCAGGAGTTTACGTGGCAATGTCCGGAACTTATGTGGGGCAAGGAGAAGTAGGTGTTGTATACACTGCAAAAAGTGGGGTAAAGGAAAAGACTTTAGGTCCAGGATTCCAATTTGTAGGACCGCTGGCAAAAGTAAAAGATTATCCGGTATCTCAGCAGCAACTTGTATTAAGCAACAACGCGGCAGACTTCAACGAGAAAAAGTTGAAGAAAGATACTCATGTGGATGCCCCGGCAGATGGCGGTATGGTCGAAATGAATATGACAGTAAACTACAACTTTATGCCAGAAAGAGTGACATCACTCTATGAGAAATTTAACGGGATGGATGGAGAGGAGATCGTAGAGTCTAAAGCCAAAAACTCTATTATTGCCTACATAAAAGAGGTAACTCCAAAGTTTTCGGTAATGGATATTTACAGTACCAAAAGATCGGAAGTAGGCGCAGAAATTACAAAATATCTGAACGAAAAATTGAAAGAAGAATACGGAATTGAGGTTCAGTCTGCGCTGATTATTGATGTCCAGTTAGACGAAGAACTGCAAAAGAAAGTGCAGGCAAAGGAACAGGCGAAGCAGGATGCTGAGAAAGCAGAACTCGACAAGCAGACTGCCATTGCGCAGGGAGAAGCCAATAAAGCAAAAGCAGAGGCGGATAAAGCGGTTACAATCACAAATGCGGAAGCGGAAGCAGAATCCAACCGGATCGTGAGCCAATCCATTACGGATGAGCTGATCCGGATGAAGGAAGCAGAAGCGAGAAAAGAACACGGATGGGTAGAAGTACAAGGCGCAGACACCGTCGTGACAGAAAATAAATAAAAAATATGGCAGGCGCTGTTTGCGCTTGCCACACATGGAGGTACTTATGGCAAAAAGATTAACGCCAAAAGAGGCGGGGGAACAGATCGGATGCTCTGCGCAGTGCGTAAGGATCAAAATGCAGCGCGGAATCTGGGATTTAGGAAAGGTCATACCGCCGAATAAAAATGGGAGAAGCACATGGGAGTATTTTATTTGGCAGCATAAAATAAATGAATTTTTAGGGATTGGAGAGAAAGGAGAACAAGCATGAGTAGTATTTTAGGATTTTTTAGAAAACATGGAAAAATTGAAACATATGAGAAGAGAACAGAGCCGATGGCGGATATTATTCCGATTTCGAGGAAGAAAAAGAAAGGACTGGAAGAATTGAAGTTTATTGATATTACCCACCCAGCAAAAAAGAGCGCACGGTCGGCAAACCGGTAACGCGCCCTTATCAAATAATCCAACTCAATTATAAGGGAGAAGGAAGGGAAAGTCAAATGATAAAAGAAAAAGCAGAGAAGATTTTGCCTGCAATGGGGATCGGAATGCATTTAAAAGGCGCACAGTATATTGTATACATTATGGAATTGTTTGAGGAGAGCTGGGAATGGAAAACAGTCAAGACCATGATCCTCTACGAGAAAGTGGCCATGAAATACAAAGTTACATGCGAAGCGGTAGAGCGAGCAATCAGATACACGTTTGGCGAGGCGTTAAGCAGAGGTAACCTAAAAATGATATCCAAGTATTTGGATACCTCTGAAACCCAGAACAGAAAGCTGTTGGAAAGCCTATATATGAATCTGAGCAAATGCAAAACTCAAAAGGAGCATTTAGAAGAGACAAAGAAAGAAACAATGCAAATGCTGCGTTATGTAAAGACAGAGGCAGAAAGATTATTGGAAAATCTGGAAAAAGAAAGCCCCTACGATTTGGGAGAACCGTAGGGGCAAGCTATACAGCTTTGAATACCACCTTTAGTATAAAGTTTGTATGGCAGAATGTCAAGGAAATGAGAGGGAAGAACCTCTTTTTAAACTTGATTAGGATATTAAACTTACGGCTAAGGGAGGACAGAAAATGTACAAGAGGGATATATGGACCTTTAAGG
>CAUWEA010000046.1:0-21573 GCA_963557735.1 uncultured Faecalimonas sp.
GGAATTAGTTGACGGCGGTACATTCCTTCTGAACTGCCCATGGGATATGGAAGGACTTGAAAAACATCTTCCAGGACAGGTAAAAGCATACATTGCAAATCACAACATCAAGTTCTATGTGATCGATGGTATCAAGATCGGTAAAGAGATTGGACTTGGTGGACGTATCAACACAGTTCTCCAGTCAGCATTCTTCAAACTTGCTAACATCATTCCGGAAGAACATGCGATTGAATTAATGAAAGCAGCTGCAAAAGCATCTTACGGTAAGAAAGGTGACAAGATCGTACAGATGAACTACGATGCGATCGATGCAGGTGCAAAACAGGTAGTAGAAGTTCAGGTTCCGGAAAGCTGGAAGAACGCAGAGGACGAAGGATTATTTACACCAGAAGTAAAAGGCGGAAGAAAAGAAGTTGTTGACTTCGTTAAGAATATCCAGGCAAAAGTAAATGCACAGGAAGGAAATACACTTCCGGTATCTGCATTCACAGAATATGTAGATGGTTCTACACCATCAGGTTCTTCTGCATACGAGAAACGTGGTATCGCAGTAGATATCCCGGTATGGAAACCAGAGAACTGTATCCAGTGTAACCGTTGTGCATATGTATGTCCGCACGCAGTTATCCGTCCGGTTGCTCTTACAGAAGAAGAACTGGCAAAAGCTCCGGAAGGAATCGAGACAATCGATATGATCGGTATGCCGGGAATGAAATTCACAATGACAGTATCTGCTTATGACTGTACAGGATGTGGCTCTTGTGCAAATGTATGTCCAGGTAAGAAGGGTGAGAAAGCTCTTGTAATGGAAAACATGGAAGCAAATGCCGGAAAGCAGGATTACTTCGATTTCGGAAGAGAAATTCCGGTAAAACCAGAAGTAGTTGCTAAATTCAAAGAGACAACAGTAAAAGGAAGCCAGTTCAAACAGCCATTACTCGAGTTCTCAGGAGCTTGTGCAGGTTGTGGAGAGACTCCTTATGCAAAATTAATCACACAGTTATTCGGTGACAGAATGTACATCGCAAATGCAACTGGATGTTCTTCAATCTGGGGTAACTCTTCACCGTCTACACCATACACAGTAAACGAAAAAGGACAGGGTCCTGCATGGTCTAACTCTTTATTTGAGGATAATGCAGAGTTCGGTTACGGTATGTTATTAGCTCAGAAAGCTTTAAGAAACGGATTAAAAGCAAAAGTTGAGAAGTTAGTAGAGAGCGGAGACAATGAAGCTGTTGTTGCTGCAGGAAAAGAATGGTTAGAGACATTCAACTGTGGAGCTACAAACGGAACAGCAACAGATAACCTTGTTGCAGCATTAGAAGCATGCGACTGCGGATGTGAATTAAGAAAAGACATCTTACAGAACAAAGATTTCTTAGCTAAGAAATCACAGTGGATCTTCGGTGGAGACGGATGGGCTTACGACATCGGATTCGGTGGAGTTGACCATGTATTAGCTTCCGGACAGGATATCAACATCATGGTATTCGATACAGAAGTTTACTCTAATACAGGTGGACAGTCTTCTAAATCTACACCAACAGGTGCAATCGCTCAGTTTGCAGCAGCTGGTAAAGAAGTGAAGAAGAAAGATATGGCAAGCATCGCAATGAGCTACGGATATGTATATGTAGCACAGATCGCTATGGGAGCTGACTTCAATCAGACTGTAAAAGCAATCGCAGAGGCAGAAGCTTATCCAGGACCATCATTAATTATTGCTTACGCTCCATGTATCAACCATGGTATCAAGAAGGGTATGAACAAAGCTCAGACAGAAGAAGAGTTAGCAGTAAAATCAGGATACTGGCACAACTTCCGTTTCAACCCTGCTGCAGAAGGAAATAAATTCACTCTCGACAGCAAGGCTCCGACAGAAGATTACAGAGAATTCTTAAATGGAGAAGTTCGTTACAATGCATTAGCAAGAATGAATCCGGAGAGAGCAGAAGAATTATTCGCAAAATCAGAAGAAGCAGCAAAAGAGAGATATGCATACCTCAACAAGCTTGTAACTCTCTATGGAAGCGACGCTGAATAAGAAGAAATTCTTTGCAGACACTGGTAAGAACTGGTGCAAATGAAAAAGGATATTTTTCAGAAGAGTATAAAGTCATACAAAAATAAAGTAACACGAAAGGGATACTTCAGAGATGGAGTATCCCTTTTTAGAGCCCATTTCTGGGAATCAGGGTGGGATTTTGCAGAAAGTATACAAAAAAAGAAAAATCACAGCAGAAAAAACGGTAAAAGTAGCAATTCCTATTTTGAAAAAATTATGGTATACTAAATGCTGTTTCAAAAGAGAATTGAATGACAAGAGATAGAGGTGCAAGGATTATCAGTACGGTACATAGCATACGGTGGACGACCGGTGTGCCGGAAAGGATGAATTGCCGAAGAACTGTTCTTTCGTCCGGGGAGCAGGATCTGGGGCGCTGCAGAATATGCAGCGAACTGTCACAGACATGTGGAGTGCTATCGTTGGCTGAAATAAAACAGAGATGAGTAGGAAGGTTTTCGCCATGAACGCGCTTTGGCAAGTTGTCGTTCATGGTTTTCTTTTTCAAAAAACAAATCAGAGACTATTTTCAGATAGCAGAAAGAGAAAGGAAAAACTTATGCACATTTCAAAGAAAAAAATAGGGAGTGCGGCAGCGCTCGTCATCATGTTTACACTGCTGCTGTCCATGACAGCATTTGCAGCGGAAGGGGAAGCGGCACAGCCAAAGATGTATGCCACCTTCTGGGCGCTGATTCCACCGATCGTGGCGATCGCGCTCGCGCTGATCACAAAAGAGGTTTACAGTTCGCTGTTTGTGGGGATTCTTGTAGGAGCGATGTTCTATGCAGATTTCTCATTTGAGGGAACGGTTGTCCATATCTTCCAGGGCGGGATCATCAGCGTTCTGTCAGACAGTTACAATGTAGGGATCCTTGTATTTCTGATCATCCTCGGAGCGATGGTCAGCCTGATGAACCGGGCAGGAGGATCTGCGGCGTTTGGAAAGTGGGCCGGAAAGCGGATAAAGACCCGTGCCGGTGCACAACTTGCAACGATCGCACTCGGTGTGTTGATATTTATCGATGATTATTTTAACTGTCTGACGGTCGGAAGCGTGATGCGCCCGGTCACAGATAAACATCAGGTATCAAGAGCCAAACTGTCTTATCTGATCGATGCGACAGCGGCGCCGATCTGTATCATCGCACCGATCTCTTCCTGGGCGGCAGCGGTGACTGGATTTGTGGAAGGAGAGGATGGATTTTCTATCTTTATGCGGGCAATCCCGTACAACTTTTATGCGCTGCTGACGATTCTGATGATGATTGCGATTGTCGTGATGAAGTTTGATTTTGGGACAATGCGGACACATGAGAAAAATGCAGTAGAAGGAGATATTTTTACAACTGCGAACAGACCATACGAGAGCAGTGAGGAAATTCCGGTCAATGAAAATGGGAAGGTGACAGATCTTCTGATTCCGATCGCATCTCTGATCGTATGCTGTGTGATCGGGATGATCTATACGGGAGGATTCTTTGACGGCGTTGATTTTGTGACGGCATTCTCAAACAGTGATGCGTCAGTGGGACTTGTCCTCGGAAGTTTCTTTGGACTGGTCATTACGATCGGGCTGTACCTGATCCGGAGAGTTCTGACTTTTAAAGAGTGTATGGAATGCATTCCGGAAGGATTCAAAGCGATGGTTCCGGCGATCATGATCCTGACATTTGCATGGACGTTGAAAGCGATGACAGACAGTCTCGGAGCGGCAGCGTTTGTTGCAATGGGTGTGAATCAGTTTGCAGGAGGACTGATGAATTTCCTTCCGGCAATCATTTTCCTGATCGGATGTCTGCTGGCATTTGCCACGGGAACTTCCTGGGGAACTTTCGGGATTTTGATTCCGATCGTTGTCGCGATCTTTGCAGAGACAAATGAGACATTGATGATCATTTCCATCTCTGCATGTATGGCGGGGGCTGTCTGTGGGGACCACTGTTCCCCAATCTCGGATACGACGATCATGGCATCTGCCGGCGCGCAGTGTGACCATGTCAGTCATGTATCGACACAGCTTCCATATGTAGTTACCGCAGCGCTGATCTCCTTTGTGACGTATATCGTTGCAGGATTTGTGCAGAGTGCATGGATCTCACTTCCGGTTGGGATTGCTCTGATGCTCGTAACCTTGCTGCTAATCAAAAAACGGACAGAAAATAAGGAATAAGATAAGAAATAAAAGCCAGAGAATCGAAGAAAGGCAGAATATAATAAAGACAGACGGGGATCGTAATAGAAAAGTACGGTCTCCTTTTTCTATGGGAAATCTTTTGAGATAGAGAAAGATAAAAACTGCAGTTGGGAAATTGTCGGATTCTTTTGCTTTCTTAATATAGAAAATAATGGTATAATGTAGAAATCGGGGCAGAGCCGGTTCGTTTGACCTGCCGCCATAACAGTAAAATACAGAGTGGAGAGTGATAAGCATGAAACATACACAGTTACCGGCATACGAGCTTGTAAAGAAGCAGGACGTATCAGATTTACAGTCTGTCGGCTATTTATTCAGACATAAAAAGACGGGGGCAAGAGTGCTCCTCTTAGAGAATGAGGATGAGAATAAAGTATTTACGATCGGTTTTCGTACCCCGCCGGAAGACAGTACCGGACTTCCGCATATTTTAGAGCATTCGGTTCTCTGCGGATCTGAGAAATTTCCGGCGAAAGATCCGTTTGTAGAGCTGGTCAAAGGTTCATTAAATACATTTTTAAATGCAATGACTTACCCGGATAAGACATTGTATCCGATCGCAAGCTGCAATGACAAAGATTTCCAGAACCTGATGCATGTCTACATGGATGCAGTCTTTTATCCAAATATTTATAAGCGCGATGAAATCTTCCGCCAGGAAGGATGGAGCTACAAGTTGGATTCGAAGGACAGTGAACTGGAGTACAACGGGGTTGTCTACAATGAGATGAAGGGAGCCTTTTCCTCACCGGAAGGTGTTCTGGACCGTGTCATCTTAAATACATTGTTCCCGGATACTTCTTACCGCAATGAGTCCGGCGGAGATCCGGATGTGATCCCGGAACTGACTTATGAGCAGTTTTTAAATTTCCATAAGAAATATTACCATCCGTCAAACAGTTATATTTATCTGTATGGAGATATGGATATGGAGGAGAAGTTAAACTGGCTGGATCAGGAGTATTTAAGTAAGTTTGACTATCTGGACATCGACTCGGAGATCCGGTTCCAACAGCCATTTGAGCAGGTGAAGGAAGTTGAGATGGCATATTCGATCACGAGCAGTGAGTCCGAGGAGGACAATACGTATCTGTCTTATAATAAGGTCATCGGGACAAGTCTGGATGAGAAATTATATCTCGCGTTCCAGATCCTGGATTATGCACTTCTTTCTGCACCGGGAGCACCGTTAAAGAAGGCGCTTGTAGATGCAGGTATTGGAAAGGATATCATGGGATCTTATGATAACGGGATTTATCAGCCAATCTTCTCGATCATTGCAAAGAATGCAAATCTGGAGCAAAAGGAAGCGTTTATTCAGATCGTGGAAGACACATTAAAAGAGATTGTGAAAAACGGAATGGATCAAAAAGCGCTGGAAGCAGGGATCAACTATCATGAGTTCCGCTACCGGGAAGCAGATTTCGGAAATTTCCCGAAAGGACTGATGTATGGACTGCAGATGTTTGACAGCTGGCTGTACGATGATGAGAAGCCGTTCATCCATGTGGAGGAGTTAGAGACATTTGCATTCTTAAAAGAACAGATCGGATCAGGCTATTTTGAAGCGTTAATCCAGAAATATCTGTTAGAGAATCAGCATGGAGCGATCGTTGTGATCAAACCGGAAAAAGGACGTACCGCCAGACTGGACAAAGAACTGGCAGAACGTCTTCAGGAATATAAGAAGAGTCTTTCCGAAGAAGAAGTGGAAAAGATCGTGGCAGATACAAAAGAACTGATCGAGTATCAGGAGGAGCCGTCCACCAAAGAAGAGCTGGAAGCGATCCCAGTACTGGAGATTGAAGACATTTCAAAGGAAATTGCACCGATTTACAATGAGGAACTGCATCTGGCAGATACGCTTGTCGTACATCATGATGTGGAGACAAATGGGATCAGTTATCTGTCCTTGCTGTTTGATCTGTCAGATGTGCCGGAAGAACAGCTCCCGTACGTGGGAATCTTACAGTCCGTGATTGGAATGATCGACACGAATCACTATGCCTATGGAGAACTTTTTAATGAGATCAATGTAAGCACCGGAGGGATCGGAACAAGTCTGGAGTTATATCCAAATGTGACAAAAGTTGCTGAGAAGGAATTTCAGACGACATTTGAAGTCAAGACAAAAGCGCTCTACGACAAGCTTCCGGTTGCATTCCGGATGATCCGGGAACTTCTGATGGAATCTAAATTTGAAGATGAGAAGCGGTTGGAAGAAATTTTAGCGTTACTGAAATCGAGACTGCAGATGAAATTCCAGTCTTCCGGACATATGACGGCAGTGCTTCGTGCGATGTCTTACCGCTCGCCGATGTCACAGTTTAAAGATCTGACAAACGGAATCGCATTCTATGAAAAAGTATGCCAGATCGCAGATCATTTTGCGGAAGAAAAGGAAAGTCTGATCCAGAACTTACAGACATTATCCAGAAAGATCTTCCGGGCAGACAATCTGATCATCAGCTGCACTTCCAGAAAGGAAGGACTGAAAGACTTAGAGAAACTGATCCGGGAACTGAAAGCAGGAATTTACCAGGGTACGGCGGAGAATACTCCTTGCATTCTGCATTGTGAGAAGAAAAATGAGGGATTTAAGACTGCATCGAAAGTACAGTATGTGGCGCGGACCGGAAACTTTATGGATGAAGGGATTTCCTATACCGGAGCGCTGCAGATCCTGAAAGTGATTTTAAGCTACGATTATCTCTGGCAGAATATCCGTGTAAAAGGCGGGGCATATGGATGTATGAGTAACTTTAACCGGATCGGGGACGGCTATTTTGTTTCCTACCGGGATCCGAATCTGGAGAAGACAAATGAGGTCTATGAAGGAATCACAGATTACCTCAGAAACTTTGATGTCGATGACAGAGATATGAAGAAATATATCATCGGAACAATCAGCAATATGGACGTGCCGATGACACCTGCCACAAAGGGAGAGCGTTCTATGAACCTCTATATGAACCATGTGTCAAAAGAGATGATTGAGCAGGAGAGAAAAGAAGTATTGAGCGCAAAAGTAGCCGATATCCGTGCCCTTGCAGACATTGTGGAGGCGGTACTGAAGGCCGGAGATCTGTGTGTAGTCGGAAGTGAAGAGAAGATCGAGGCACAGAAAGAATTATTTATGGAGATCAAAGATCTCGCATAGGAGGAGAACGAATGAGAGCAGATTACAGATCTGGTTTTGTCACACTGATCGGAAGACCAAATGTGGGAAAATCAACACTGATGAATTATCTGATCGGACAGAAAATCGCAATTACATCAAACAAACCGCAGACAACAAGGAACCGGATCCAGACCGTTCTGACAACAGAGGAAGGTCAGATTGTATTTGTAGATACACCGGGGATCCACAAAGCGAAGAATAAGCTTGGAGAATATATGGTGAATGTGGCTGAGCGCACACTGAATGAAGTTGATGTGGTACTCTGGCTCGTGGAGCCGTCCACATTTATCGGCGCCGGAGAGCGCCATATTGCAGAACAGCTGAAAAAGGTAAAGACGCCGGTGATCCTTGTGATCAACAAGACAGACAAGGTCAGAAAAGAAGAAGTGTTTACATTTATTGAGGCGTACAAGAATATCTATGACTTTGCAGCGATCGTTCCGGTTTCAGCAAGAAGTGGAGAAAATACAGATGAACTTGTCCGTGTGATCATGCAGCATCTTCCATACGGACCGCAGTTCTATGATGAAGATACGATCACAGACCAGCCGCAGCGGCAGATCGTGGCGGAAGTCATACGTGAGAAAGCGCTTCACAGTCTGAATGAAGAGATTCCGCACGGGATTGCAGTGGCGATCGACCGTATGAAAATGCGCAAGAAGATCATGGATATCGATGCGACGATCATCTGCGAGCGGGATTCCCACAAAGGGATCATTATCGGAAAGCAGGGAGCGATGCTAAAGAAGATCGGAAGCACGGCGCGCTACGAGATTGAGCAGATGCTGGAGTGCAAGGTAAACCTGCAGCTCTGGGTGAAAGTAAAAAAAGACTGGAGAGACAGTGATTTCCTGATCAGAAACTTCGGATATACGAAGGAAGATTAAAAAGTGCAAAGCAAGATCCCGGGGAACAGTATAGTTTTATCTGGAATGGATATCCTAAAGGAAAGAGACGCAGTGAACAGAAAGCTGCATCTTTGCAAAGTGTGCATTGGAAAGCGGCAGGGAAGAGATGAAATATCCCGGACTGCCGCGTGTCAAACTGTGGGGAAAGGATGATTGGATGAAAAATGCGTACTGGGATCATTTTGTGGAGACGGGAAAAGTAGAAGATTACCTCTGTTACAGAGGAATGGAAATCTGTCAGCAGACGATGGATCTGTACCGGGACAGAGAAAAAACATTAGGATGGGCAGGAGAGCAGACAAGTGAATCAGGCAGTGACAGTGACGGGGATGATCTTATCGGCAGCCCCGGTGGGAGATTACGATAAGAGAGTCGTGATCCTGACAAAAGAGAGAGGGAAGATTTCCGCATTTGCAAGGGGAGCGAGACGTCCGAACAGCTCCCTTGTAGGTGTGACAACACCGTTTGCCTTCGGGGAAATGACGTTGTATGAGGGAAAGAGTTCCTACAATCTGGTGCAGGCGGACATATCCAATTATTTTTCAGAACTGCGGACGGACATGGAAGGAGCCTACTATGGATTTTACTTCATGGAATTTGCAGATTACTATACAAAAGAGAATAATGATGAGCGGGAAATGTTAAAGCTGCTGTATCAGTCGCTGCGTGCACTTGTAAAAAAAGTGGTTCCGTATGAGCTGATCCGGTACATATTTGAACTGAAAGCGGTAAGCATCAACGGGGAGGCTCCGGAGATGTTTGCCTGTGTTTCCTGCGGGGCAACGGAAGAGCTGGAAGTATTCAGCGAATCCGGGCAGGGGATGCTGTGCGGAGAGTGCCGCAACAGTGTCAGGGACGGACAGAAACTGCATCCGTCCACAGTCTATGCGATGCAGTATATTATCAGCAGCAGTATTGAAAAGCTTTACACATTTACGGTGAGTGACCAGGTACAAAGGGAACTGAAACAGCTGATGAAACAGTATCTCCGGTCTCATATTGACAGAAATTTTAAATCACTGGAAGTGCTGGAAGTCTGCATTCGCTAGAAGAAAGACGGTTTGCCGCGGACGGTGGGAAAAACTGTCCCGGATTGCTTGAAAAAACAAGCGGGAAAGGGTATAATAACAGACATTAATAGCTTCTTTATTTGTGTGCGGAAACTGACATGGATGAAGAGAAGAGAGTGAGGTAGATAGTTATGGAGAAGACAATGGACAAAATCGTGGCTCTGGCAAAATCAAGAGGTTTTGTATATCCGGGATCTGAGATCTACGGCGGACTTGCGAACACATGGGATTATGGAAATCTCGGTGTAGAACTTAAGAACAATGTAAAAAGAGCCTGGTGGAAGAAATTTGTTCAGGAATCAAAATATAATGTTGGTGTAG
This sequence comes from uncultured Faecalimonas sp., assembly GCA_963557735.1. Taxonomy (GTDB): domain Bacteria; phylum Bacillota; class Clostridia; order Lachnospirales; family Lachnospiraceae; genus Faecalimonas. Next base: position 9,749 of record CAUWEA010000046.1, read on the forward strand.
ACTGCGCGATTCTGATGAATCCGCAGACATGGGTAGCATCCGGACACCTCGGAGGATTCAGCGATCCGCTTATGGACTGTAAAGAATGTAAGGAGAGATTCCGAGCAGATAAGCTGATCGAAGATTTTGCCCAGGAGCATGGAATCGAATTAAAGGAAAGCGTAGACGCATGGACACAGGAAGAGATGGCGGCATGGATCGAGGAGCACAATGTGCCATGTCCGTCCTGCGGAAAGCATAATTTTACAGATATCAGACAGTTTAACCTGATGTTCAAGACTTTCCAGGGAGTTACAGAAGATGCGAAAAATACAGTGTATTTAAGACCAGAGACTGCCCAGGGAATCTTTGTAAATTTTAAAAATGTACAGCGTACATCCAGAAAGAAGATCCCGTTTGGTATCGCGCAGGTCGGAAAATCTTTCCGAAATGAGATCACACCGGGTAACTTTACATTCCGTACAAGAGAATTTGAACAGATGGAATTAGAATTCTTCTGCGAGCCTGGTACAGACTTAGAGTGGTTTGCATACTGGAAGAAGTTCTGTCTGGACTGGTTAAGTTCTCTTGGATTAAAAGACGACGAGATCAGAGTCAGAGACCATTCTCCGGAAGAGTTATGCTTCTACAGTAAGGCGACATCAGACGTAGAATTTTTATTCCCGTTTGGATGGGGAGAACTCTGGGGAATCGCGGACCGGACAGATTATGACTTGTCACAGCATCAGGAAGTATCAAAACAGGATATGACTTATTTTGATGATGAGAAGAAAGAAAAGTATATTCCATATGTCATTGAGCCGTCACTGGGAGCAGACCGTATGGTGCTTGCATTCCTCTGCAGTGCATATGATGAAGAAGAGTTAGAAGGCGGAGATACCCGTACCGTGATGCACTTCCATCCGGCGCTTGCACCGATCAAGATTGGTGTTCTTCCACTTTCCAAGAAGCTGAACGAAGGTGCAGAGAAAGTGTTCGCAGAATTATCAAAGACTTATAACTGTGAATTTGATGACCGTGGAAATATCGGAAAACGTTACCGCCGTCAGGATGAGATCGGTACTCCGTTCTGTGTTACATATGATTTTGAGTCGGAAGAAGACGGAGCAGTCACAGTCAGAGACCGTGATACAATGGAGCAGGAGAGAATCAAGATCGAAGATCTGAAAGCATATTTCGAGAAGAAATTTGAATTTTAATCCCGGAACAGAAAGAATCATCTGAAATTTGCCAGGAAGAGCTTTTGATAGAACAGAAAATAAGGACAATCTGACAAGAACAGAAGTTAATGAGGCAAGCAGGGCGTTATCAAAAGGAGTATACTGTACTCAGAATGCTATAGTATGTATGGCAGAATCTAAATCTGCCATACATTGCATATAGAGAAAACGAAAAGGAGCGACGACAAAATGAAAAGAGAAAATCAGTGGAACAACTATGATGCAGCTGAATTAGAAGTACTTGAAAAAGTAAATGCTGCATACAGAGAATACCTTGACGCAGGTAAGACAGAGAGAGAATGTGTGACAGAATGTATCCGTCTTGCAGAGGAAGCAGGATATAAGAGCCTCGAATCTGTGATCGCAGGCGGAGAAAAATTACAGAAAGGCTCAAAAGTTTACAGCCAGTGCATGGGAAAATCAATCGTATTGTTCCAGCTCGGAGAAGAGCCTTTAGAAAAAGGTATGAATATTTTAGGAGCACACATCGACTCTCCACGTATTGACGTAAAACAGAATCCATTATGTGAAGACAATGAGTTTGCTTATTTAGATACACACTATTATGGCGGAATCAAGAAATATCAGTGGGTAGCTACACCACTTGCACTTCACGGAGTTGTAGTAAGAAAAGACGGCACAAAAGCTGAGATCGTGATCGGTGAAAAAGAAGATGATCCGGTACTTGTGATCACGGACCTTCTTGTACACTTATCAAGAGAACAGATGGAAAAACCGGCAAGAACAGTGATCGAAGGTGAAAAATTAGACCTCTTAATCGCAAACAAGCCATTAGAGGGAGAAGAGAAAGACGCTGTCAAAGCTGGCGTATTAAAATTATTAAAAGAGAATTACAACATCGAAGAAGATGATTTCCTTTCTGCAGAACTTGAGATCGTTCCGGCTGGAAAAGCAAGAGAATGTGGTATTGACAGAAGTATGATCATGGCATATGGCCAGGACGACAGAGTTTGTGCGTTCACATCTTTACTTGCAATGTTAGAGACAACAGATGTAAAGAGAACAGCATGCTGTATCCTCGTTGATAAAGAAGAGATCGGAAGTGTCGGAGCAACTGGTATGACATCTAAATTCTTCGAGAATGCAGTCGTAGAGCTGATGGATGTTGTAGAAGGATACTCAGAAGTAAAATTCCGCCGTGCAATGGCAAACTCCAAGATGCTTTCTTCTGATGTAAGCGCTGCATTTGATCCATTATTTGCAGCAAGCTTTGAGAAGAAAAATTCTGCATTCTTCGCACACGGTCTCGTGTTCAACAAATACACAGGAAGCGGCGGAAAAGGTGGATCTAACGATGCCAATGCAGAATATGTTGCAGAACTTCGCAAGATCATGGAAGACAACAACGTTGCATTCCAGACAGCAGAACTTGGTGCAGTAGACGTTGGAGGCGGCGGAACAATCGCATACGTTCTTGCAAGACATGTCATGAACGTTATCGACAGTGGTGTTGCTGTACTTTGTATGCACGCTCCATGGGAGATCACAAGTAAAGTAGATGTATACGAGGCTGTCAAAGGATACAAAGCATTCTTAAAAGATGCGTAAAACGGTAGAGGATTATCGATATTTCTATCTGCATATCATATGCAGGAGGAAGCACTGGTAACTGAAATATACATAGAAGCAATATAAAATCCCCTCTTTGAAAGTGGCTGTGCAGACAGTGACTTTTGAAAGAGGGGATTTTTGCATAGAGAAATTGACAGTGTTTTTTTATTTATAGCTATCCAGTGAATTTTTCTTTGACGGAATTTGAAATCGCATTTGAGATTCCTTTTACCGATGAGGAATATTCAAGCGGGGACATTCCGGTTGCCTTTTTAAATTGTTTGGAAAAATACTGCAGAGAACTGTATGACAGATAGTGTGCGATCTCTGTAAAGTTCATCGTCCCGATCCGGATGATTTCTTTGGCGTATTCGATTTTCATCTGACTGAAGTATTCGATCGCGCCGCAGTTTTTCTCTTTGTGAAAAAGCGCCTGCAGAGCGGAGCGGCTGATGGAAAACTGGGAGCAGATCAGAGGAATCGTCAGGTGATCGCAGATATGTTCTTCCATATAAGTGGAAATCTGCTGAAACTGATTCTGCTTTGCGGTAATATTTGCAGGAGATTCCATGAGCGGGGGCTCGAAGGAATGATCGGTATGACCGGCAGAAATCCGGTTTCGCTGCACTGTGATCAGAAACAGCTCTAAAAAGAGTGTGATCATCTGCTGTGCTCCGAAAGGAGATGCTTCTGCCAGATGGATCTGCTCGATACGGGGATCGTGGAGCGGGGTGGAAAAAGCGAGCCTTGCCTCGGCGACAATCTGCGATATGATTGTGCGCTCTTCCAACGTCAGTGTCGTATGAAGTTTCTGAAACAGATGCATGGCGGGAGAGAAGCAGTAAAAAGAGATCGCGACAAGATTTGGCGCTTTCTTTCCGATCGATTCGAAAGCATGGAATTCATTGGGACGGTGAAAAATAATGTCCCCTGCGCTGAGCGTAAACCATTCATTTTCTGCGCGGACAGAAACTTCTCCTTTGTCAACGTAGAGCAGTTCCCAGAAATCGTGGGATTCTCCCTTAAAAGAAAAGTCTTTCATATATTCAAAATAGTGTATTGTGACGATACTCTCAATGGCGATCTCTTTTTTCATTCGTGTACTGACATATCCCATAGTATGATTCCTCCCGTGTGACAATCTACCGGTTATTTTATCAGAAATTGGATAATAAGACAATAAGCATAGATGATAAAATAAGCGTTTTCGGATAAAAGCATATATAATAGAGGTAAATGAAAACATTGTTGTCCGCACAGCAGACAACAAAGAAATTATAAAGAAAGCGAGGGTATAAACGTGGAAAACATTTATACAAAAGGAACGGAAATCCGCTTTGATGAGAGCAGATTGGCATTTACGGTTACACATGAAGGACAGAGCTGGAGCTGGGGAGAAGGATTCAGACCACGTATCGAGTGCGAGGAGGGAACGATCTGTTTTGCAGATGCAAAGAAAATTTCCCATGAAGAGTGGAAGACCGGGATCGGTCGCGGGATCATCAGCCATTTTGAAGGATTTGAGCTGAATGGGCAAGATGCAGGGATCTCATTTGATACAATCGTATGGATCGAGGACGTATCCGGGGATGTATTCTTTGAGTGGGTTCCGCTTTCAGAAGAGAATGTGAAAGTAAAATCTGTTTACTGGCCGGGATATATGGAATTTGATGAGAAAAAAGACAGCTGGTATACACTTCTGAACTGGCAGCAGGGAATTCTGCTTCCAAATACATGGAAGACCGCAGTTGAAAAAGTTGTATTTGACGGATTTATGGGAACCGCGGGAGCGTATATGCCATGGTTTGGACAGGTGCGTGACCGGGCTGGATATATCGCAATCTGCGAGCAGCCGTGGAATGCGGCATATTACGCAGAACATCCGGCAGAGGGACCATACACACATGTGGGGATCCGCTGGGAGCCAAGTCTTGGAAAGATGGATTACCGCCGTGTGATGAAATATAGTTTCAAAAATGACTGTGATTACAATGATCTCTGTAAGATTTACAGAAGCTATGTGATTGAAAAAGGAAGGTTCAAATCACTGGCGGAGAAAGCGGTAAAGACACCGTCAGTCGACCAGCTGATCGGATCTGCATTTTTACATAAGGGAATTAAAACGCAGGTAATGACAAACTCTGAGTTTTATGATGCGGAAAATCCAAATAAGAACAATCACCTCACACCGTTTTCTGTGCGGACAGAAGAAATCAGGAAGTTCCATGAGCTTGGTGTAGAAAAATTATATCTGCATCTGGACGGATGGGCAGAGCCGGGATACGATAACCAGCATCCGGATTACCTTCCTGCATGTGAGAAGGCAGGCGGATGGGAAGCAATGAAAGAACTGTCTGACACGATGCATGCATGCGGATATCTGTTTGGAATCCATGACCAGTACAGAGATTATTACTATGCGGCAAAGACATTTGATGAGAATTTTGCGACACGTCTTGCAGACGGGACGATCCCGGGCCATGCACACTGGGCAGGAGGTCCGCAGACCTATCTCTGTGCGACACAGGCGCCATTCTATGTAAAGAGAAACTTTACGGAGATAGCAGAGAACGGAATTGAACTGGACTGCGCTTATCTGGATGTATTTACCTGCAATGAGGGAGATGAGTGTTCGCATCCATGGCATAAGATGACAAGAAGAGAGTGCTACGAGTACAGAAATGCATGCTTTGAATACCTTTTATCCAAAGGCATTCTGCCAAGTTCAGAAGAAGTCAATGACTGGGCAGTTCCAAGCCTTGTTTTCTGCCATTATGCGCCGTATGATTTCATGCTGGATCGTCCGGGAAGTCCGAAGAGAGGAATTCCGGTACCGTTATTTAATCTTGTTTACCATGACTGTCTGATCGAGCCATGGATGATGGACAAAGTAAGCGAGGAAGAGGACTATATGCTGTACGCGGTATTAAACGGCGGCGCGCCATACCTTGTAAGAGACGGGGCATACCAGAATACAGACGGTTCCTTTGCAGGCGGAGTGGAGATCAGTATCGAAGAGCAGATCAGAAGATGCAAGGTAGTATCAGACTTGCATGAAAAAGTTGCAAAATGTGAGATGGTGCGCCATGAGATGGTAGATGGAAATCCAGAAGTACAAAGAACAACATTCGCAGATGGAACAGTTGTCACCGTAGATTTTCAGGCACAGACTTATCAGATCCAGTAGAACTGCTGGCTGGAGCAGAAAATCAGGCAAATATACAGAAGTCAGGAAAAAGGAGCAGGCAAAGATGAGCAGAAAGATAAAAGTGGCGCTGGCAGGACTTGGAAGCCGTGGGAAAGATGCGTATGCACCCACTGCAAAATTATTTCCGGAGAAAATGGAAATTGTTGCAATCGCAGATATTGATCCAGAGAAAGTAAAAACAGTTGCAAAAGAATATCAGATTCCGGAAGAGATGTGTTTTGTAAGTGCGGAGGAGATGATCGCAAGGGAGAAACTTGCGGATGTAATGTTTATCACAACGCAGGACAGACAGCATGTCGGGCAGGCAATCCCGGCACTGCGGAAGGGATATCACCTGCTTTTGGAGAAACCGATATCCCCGGATCTTGAGGAGTGCAGAGAAATTGTGAAGGTTGCAAAAGAGTGTGACAGAAAAGTCATTGTCTGTCATGTACTCAGGTACACACCGTTTTATACAAAGATCAAAGATCTGATTGATGACGGAACGATCGGGGAAGTAGTATCCGTCAATTCCGTAGAGAATGTAGGATACTGGCATCAGGCGCACAGCTTTGTCAGGGGAAACTGGAGAAATTCAGATACGACAAGTCCGATGATCCTGCAGAAATGCTGCCATGACATGGATATTTTGCTGTGGCTGACCGGAAAGACATGTAAATCGGTATCCTCTTTTGGAAATACATACCTGTTCCGGGAAGACAAGGCGCCAGAGGGCGCTGCACACAGATGTATGGACGGCTGCAAAGTCAAAGACCAGTGCCCGTACGATGCGGAGAAAATTTACATTACAGATCCGGTGACCGGAGTGCAGCACGGGAATACAGACTGGCCGGTCAATGTTCTTGCGCTCGAGCCGACGGTAGAAACGATCACCGAAGCGCTCCAGAACGGGCCATATGGAAGATGTGTGTATCACTGTGACAACAATGTTGTAGATCATCAGGTTGTGAATCTCAATATGACAGACGGTTCTACGATCAGCCATACGATGTGTGCATTTACTGCGTATACAGCTGCGGGAAACCGTTATGCCAAGATTATGGGGACTTTAGGCGAGATCATTGCCGACATGGGAGAAAACACGATTCAGGTCAATGTATTTGGAAAAGAGCCGCAAGTGATCGACGTGCGTACACTGGCAACCGATTTTTCAGGACATGGCGGCGGGGACAACCGTATGATCGAGGAATTTCTCGATATGCTGCTCAATGGATCCGGACCGACCAGAAGTACGACTTCGGTAGAACAGTCGGTAGAAAGTCATTACTGCGCACTGGCAGCGGAGGAATCCAGATTAAAAGGCGGAGCAGTCATTGATCTGGATACATACAGAAAATAACAGCACATTGATTGTAAGCTGACAAAGAAGCAAAAAAGGCAGGGAAGAAGCTCCGTAATCCTCGTCAAAATGGACATAGGAAAGCCAAAAAAGGATTTGAAAGTGTTTAAAATGACAAATGCAGGACAATAAGACAAGTTGATGGGATTATCTTGCAAGCATTTCTGCGCAGAAAAATATATAATAAGGCTAAACAAAGAACTAATATTCACAACGACCATCGCAGCATCGTATGGATCTGTTCGTGTGTGGCAGATAGACTGCCGCATGGTATGAAGAAAAAGGAGGATGATTTCAATGAAAAAGAATCTGAAAAAACTGGCAGCTTTAGGGTTAGTCGCTGCAACAGGAACCACATTGTTAGCCGGATGTGGGGGGGGTACAGGCGAAAGCAAGGACGGTAAAGTCGAACTTGTAATGAGCGTCTGGGATTCCGACCAGGAGCCGGTCATGAAAGAGATGGCAGAGGCATACTCAAAAGAAAATCCAAATGTAACAGTAAAGACACAGCTTACAACATGGAATGAATACTGGACAAAATTAGAGGCAAGTGCAACGGGTGGATCTGCACCGGATATCATCACGATGAATGTGCTTCATGTAGAAGAGTATGCAGATGCAGGAATCCTGATGGATCTGACAGATGCAGAGAAGAAATCAGATTTGAAAATCCATGATAATTTTCCGGCGCCACTTGTAGACGGATATACAGTAGAAGGAAAATTATATGGAATCCCGAAAGACTTTGATACAAACGCGGTATTCTATAATAAAGAAATCTTTGACCAGGCAGGCGTTGCTTACCCGACAGATGACTGGACATTTGAAGATTTCAGAAAAACCTGTGAAGACTTAAAAGCAGCAGGACTTCCGGACGGAGTTTACCCGACAGCGATCAACCGCAATTCCGGACAGACAACATACGATGCAGCCGTACTTGCAAACGGTGGATATTTCTTAAATGAAGATAATACGGAAACCGGATGGGATAAGAAAGAGACGATCGAAGGTATCCAGCCTTGGTTAGATCTTGTATTAGACGGACTGTCTCCGACCTTACAGCAGATGACAGATACAGATCCGGACAGTATGTTCCAGGGCGGACAGTTAGCAATGTACTTCTCAGGAAACTACATGATCCCATCTTACAATAAAACATTAGAAGGAAAATACGGAATCGTTAAGAGACCTACCTTTAACGGAGTGGAAAAAGACATCATCAATGGTCTTGCATTCTCTGTATCCGCAAATACAAAGCACCCGGAAGAAGCAAAAGACTTTGCTTTATGGTTAGGAAGCAAGGAAGCTCAGGAAATCCAGGGAAAATCAGGTACAGTTATCTCTGCAAGAAATGACTGTCAGGAATTATTCTTAGATACACATAAAGACTTAAATCTTCAGGTATTCCTTGATAACGTACCGAACACAGAGTTACTTCCACACTGTAAAGTGACTGCAAAACTTTCCCAGGTTGAGAAAACTTACTTAGAGCAGGCATGGCAGGGAGACATCACATTAGAAGAGGCTTGTAAGAAAATCAAGCCGGAAGCAGATGCGATCCTTGATGAAATGAATGCAAAGTAAAGTAGGTAGATACAAATGAGCGAAGTAAAGAAAAAAGTAAGGCGGAAAGCGAGCAGACGCGAGAAAAAAGACTGGATAGCCGGCTATGTGTTTATCGCGCCGGTTACGATCGGACTTTTAGTCTTCTATGTATTTCCGTTCATCCAGAACTTCTGGTTCAGTTTTAACGATGTAAATAAATTCAACATGGCAACATTTTGTGGAATCAGCAACTATCAGAGGCTGTTCCAGGAACCGGATCTGATGCTTGCCATGAAAAATACACTTTTATATGCTGTTGTGACAGTGCCGATCGGGCTGGCGCTGTCACTGTTAGTGGCATCCCTCTTAAACTCCAAAATCAAAGGAACTTCCTTTTATCGTACAATCTACTTCCTGCCATCGGTAACGATGTCAGTAGCAGTAGCGCTTGTATGGAAACTGATCTTCCACGGAGATTTCGGTATTTTAAATACGGTTCTCGGAATCTTTGGAATCGAGGGGCAAAGCTGGCTTACGAACCCGCATACCGCATTGTTCTGCGTAATGATCGTGGCAATCTGGGGAAGTGTCGGCTACAATATGATCATACTTCTTGCAGGGATGCAGGGGATTTCAAGATCTTACTATGAAGCAGCCGCGATTGACGGTGCAGGACCAGTAAAACAGTTCTTTAAGATTACAATCCCATTACTTTCCCCGACAATCTTTTTCGTCATGATCACAGGTCTGATCGGTGCCTTCCAGGTATTCGACAGCATCTATATGATGGTCGATCCGGTAACAAACCCGGCATTCAACAAAGTAAAGACCATGAACGTTTTGTTCTATCAGAATGCGTTTATGTATGGTGAAAAAGGTTACGCAGCAGCAATTTCTATCTTTATGTTCGCAGTGATCATGATCATCACAGTGATCCAGCTGATCGGACAGAAGAAATGGGTAAATTACGACTAGGGGAAAGGAGGAAATACGATGAAAAAGACATCTACAAGAAATCATCTGATCATACATATTCTTTTGATCGCAGGTATCGCAGTCACAGTATTCCCGTTCCTCTGGATGGTGTTTACATCATTTAAGACGCTGCCGGAATCTATGCAGATACCGCCGTCAATTCTGCCGGAACACTGGCAGTTTGACTCCTACAAATATGTGCTTGAGATTCTGCCGTTTGGAAAAGTATATCTGAATACGATTGTCGTGACAATCATTACCGTATTGGTGCAGGTTGCGTTTTGTACAATGGCAGCTTATGGATTTGCAAGAATTGACTTTCCGTTTAAAAATGCAATTTTCATGATCTTATTATCAATCTTAATGGTACCGGGACAGATCTTTTTGATCCCACAGTACCTGATCATCCAGAATTTAGGGTTGATCAATACGTTGCCGGGTCTCTTCCTCCCGAACTTGTTCAGTGCATTTGGTACGTTCCTATTGAGACAGTTCTTTATGTCACTGCCAAAAGAACTGGAAGAAGCAGCGTTACTTGACGGATGTAACAGATTCCAGATTTTTGGAAAGATCATGCTTCCGTTAGTACAGCCAGGTATCGTAGCACTGGTGATCTTTACAGCGAAATTTGCATGGAACGACTTCATGTGGCCATTGATCGTCAATACCGATCCGGCTAAGATGACATTAGCTCCGGCGCTTTCTACACTGAAAGGACAATATGCTACAAACTATCCTGCACAGATGGCAGGCGCCGTAATGGCGGTGATCCCGATGATCGTACTGTTCTTCATCTTCCAGAAACAATTCATCGAGGGCGTTGCACAGTCTGGTATTAAAGGGTAAAAAGAATAAATCAAAAACAGAAGGATCCGCGGTATCAAACCGTGGATTTTTTCTGCTTTTAGGGATGGGAGAAGGTCAAATTCACGATTTTTACACAAGTTTCGTATATAATATAGAAGTGAATGTACTTTCTGCAGACATCTGTGACAAAGATTGGTGTACGAATGCAGAGAAGAGAAAAAGGAGGAAACAAAAATATGAAGAAAGCAGGATATCTTCTTCTGGCAGCGCTTCTGTCTCTGACAATGCTCGCGGGCTGTCAGAAAGCATCCGGGGAGACAAAAGAGGAAAGCACGGAAGGCAGAACGGAAAAGGAAGAGGCAGAAAAAGAAGAAGCAAAAGATCTCTTAAGTGGGAAGCATCATGTAGAAATCCAGGTAAAAGATTATGGAACGATCAAAGTGGAACTGGATGCGGATGCAGCGCCGGTTACAGTGACAAATTTTGTAGATCTTGCCAAAGAGGGATTTTATGATGGGCTGACATTTCACAGAATCATGTCCGGGTTTATGATCCAGGGCGGAGATCCAAGAGGGGATGGAACCGGAGGATCAGACAAGACGATCAAAGGAGAGTTTGCCACAAACGGTGTGGAAAATAATCTGTCCCATACGCGGGGAGCAATCTCCATGGCACGTTCCCGGGCAAATGACAGTGCAAGTTCCCAGTTCTTTATCGTCCATGAGGACAGCAAACATCTTGATGGAAGCTATGCGGCATTTGGCTATGTGACAGAAGGGATGGAAGTGGTGGATCAGATCTGTGAGGATGCCAGACCGACCGATGATAATGGTACGATCCCATCAGAAGAACAGCCGGTGATTGAAACGGTAAAGGTGATTGATTAACAAAAAGCAGAAGTCTTTTTTCTGTCTTTGATAAAAAAGTAACAAAACAGTAGTTTTTACCAAGAAAGTCCTTGACTATCCGCTGTAAAACAGATAAAATGATATACAGATAGCGGGGGAAATCCGTTATTGGATATATAAAAGATGAACGACTTCATGGCAAAAAGTCGTATTTTTCATGTTTTATACTAAAGCAAAATATTTTTAGGAGGTCGTTAAGACATGGCAAAATGGGTTTATATGTTCACCGAAGGTGACGCAACCATGAGAAA